>DBGCEW010000173.1:0-10457 GCA_048357495.1 Frisingicoccus sp. | reverse complement strand
CAGAATGACAGACATCATATCCCGCATAATGGAATTTACATCCGTGCCATCTTTGACTTTCACATTGTTTTCTTTTAGGTAGGCTCCCATCATCTCCCTGAGTGCTGCCTTTTGTGGTGGATCTTTCTTTCTTGCCATAAAATAAACCTCCAAACCGAGTAATTTTATCTTACATCAGTTTGAAGGTTTACACAATCTTTGGGATACTCCCCGATACTGCTTTTTTAATACAGAGGAATTTAAAGTGTGGCAGGTGCGCCTTTACACAAGTAAGAGCGAAAGGTTTCTACAATATAATCACAACTGCCTGTACCGTATTTAGTGTCGGTTACAGCTTTCAGATAATCATTGGAATAAAGTTCAATAATCATGTTGCAATATTGTCTGTCATCTCCAATCAATTCGGATGGAGCATTACCACGGGCGTAGGCAATAATTTCTTTTACTAAGTTTTGTATGCTGTCCAAAGTGACATCTTCTCCCTTATGAGAAGCTAATTTAAGAAATTTATCATCTGTTTTCATTTCTTCCGGAATTTGTGACTGCCAGTTATCCATAAGTTCAGAAAAATGTTCTAAATTATGCTTCATGGCTTCTGTATATTTTTCTATACTTCCAAATTGTTGAATAGCAAGTTTTGCTACCTCGGATTCATCATCTTTGAGTTTCTGAATGAACATATCAAAATTTTTAACACTTCCCCAGTGTTTGATCACTTCCTCTGTCTGCTTGGACTTAAAATCCTCCAAAGCATGGATATAATCGGATAAATCAAATTCTTTAAAACTCATACATTGCTCTCCTTTCTCTAAGCGGCTAAGAAGCTGTATGAGCCGGTCTGCCCGGTTACGCTTTAGAAGAAGCAATTCTTTTTGCTTTTTGAAAGCGGCAATCCTGTCGAAATCAGGATTTTGCATAATTTTGATAATGTCTTTCAACGGAAAATCCAGTTCCCGAAAAAAGAGAATTTGCTGTAAATTTTGTAATGCGTGTTCATCGTATAGACGATAGCCTGCGGGAGTGAGTTCACTGGATTTTAATAACCCGATTTCATCATAGTATTGTAGAGTGCGTATGCTTACTCCCGTTAATTTTGCAACTTGACTTATGGTTTTCATTTTATCAGCTCCTTTAATGATAGAGAAGCAAGATGGAAAATGCCGGCTTATATCTATTCTGCTTCCATGAGAATAGAATACAGTATCACGTTACGTTAGAGTCAATAGTTTTTTTGTATTTTATCACATGAATGAACTAATTAATGGATACAATGCAGAGGCATTGTAAAAACTGCTTTACATTTTTTTACAAAAGAACGATATCAAGATATTCTCTTAAGAAGTATAATATCCGTAGTAAGGAGGAAGATTGTATGATTATTAAGGTTTATCTATTGATATTTGCTTTTCTGTTTTTACTATTCGGATTTTATCAATTTTTGACTGGTAAACAAACTATTTTATCAAACAAGCTACTACAAGAATATAATCTTTCACATAGTTTTATTAAAAAACATGGAATTCTATACATAATCATGGGTTGTGTCCTTTTAGTGATTGTATTTTTTTATAGCAGGTCCGGTCATATTTTTGCTTTGTATACAGGATTTATCCTTTTAGTAATTTCATATTGCATCGAATTGTTTTTGGCTATAAAAAACGAAAAAAATATAGATGGAATTCCAAGAAAAGCAGTTGTAAAAGCGGGTTTACTGATAGTATTTTCAATAATTATTGTTACATATTTTAGACCTATACAGTTGTCTGATTTATTAGAAAATGCCGAAACAATCCAAGTATCTGTACAGGAATTGGGTGTTGATAACAGTGGTACAGCTTATATCGGCGAACCTGCGTGTACTGTATTATCTTCTCAGGAAAAAGAGGAAATAATTACTGTTGCCGAGAAGTATAGTTATTATAGGAAATTGTCCTCATTGTTACAATATGATAGAAATAAGGGATTTTCCAATAAAATTTTGCTGTTGTATGTAAAGGAAAACACACAAATAAAAACAATTTGTATTACATCTATGCAGGAAATTATTATAGAGAATCATTCCTATACGATGGCGACTTCTTGGGAGTTTATAGATAACGTTCAATCACTTTTACAATACGAATCAAAATTTCCAAATAGTTGAGAAATCAAAATTGCTGTAAAATTTTAAGTTGAATTTTACAGCAATTTTGCGTATGATAAAAAGTAAATAGAAATATTATCTTCAGAGAAGGCGTTGATTATATGTCGAATATTTTACCAGTATCTGATTTGAGAAATTACCGAGTGGGAATAACGGACAGAAAACCTCGGATGCCCATTTTACAAGGGTTTCCGAGGGTTCTTTATGCCTGTTGGCTCTATTTATTTGAGAAGGCAGCGAAAGTGCGGATTGGGTTTATGATAGAATCCGCCAGATATGCGGAGTTGAAAGGGATAAACAGAACGGAAGATCTGAAAGCAGATGTTATGCATTGAAAAAAGGAAGGATAAGGATACTGTATTTATACCATTTGGAGGGAAGTTATGCGGGCATATACATATAAGGAAATTGGGAAATTTGTATTAGAGGAGAAGGACAAGCCGGAACTTCTGGCGTCTCAGGACGCCATTGTGCGTGTGACTCTTGCAAGCATTTGTTCCAGTGATATTCATATTAAGCACGGGGCGGTTCCGAGGGCTGTGCCGGGGATTACGGTTGGTCATGAGATGGTCGGTGTGGTTGAGAAGGTTGGAACAGAGGTCACTCATGTGAAACCCGGAGACAGAGTTGTGGTAAATGTGGAGACATTTTGCGGCGAATGTTTCTTTTGCAGGCAGGGGTTTGTGAATAACTGTACGGATGTACATGGCGGCTGGGCCTTAGGCTGCCGGATTGATGGCGGTCAGGCGGAGTATGTGCGAGTCCCTTATGCGAATCAGGGGCTTACCAGGATTCCGGATACCGTGACAGATGATGCGGCGCTATTGGTTGGCGATGTGCTGGCGACAGGCTATTGGGCCTGTGAGATCAGTGAAATAAGTGAGGAAGATACGGTGCTGATTATCGGCGGTGGACCGACAGGAATCTGTACGCTTCTTTGTGTTATGCTGAAACATCCGAAACAGATTATTGTGAGTGAAGTGGATGGGCAGCGGGCAGAGTTTTTACGGAAACATTATCCGGAGGTGACGGTTGTGAATCCGAAGGCGCTGGATGTGGTCCGCTATGTCAGGGAGCATAGTGACCATGGCGGCGCGGACAGAGTGCTTGAAGTGGCAGGAGGTAAAGAAACCTTCCGGCAGGCCTGGGAAGCGGCACGGCCGAATGCCATTGTGACGATTGTTGCCATGTATGAGGAAGCACAGGAATTACCCTTGCCTCAGATGTATGGTAAAAACCTGATTTTTAAGACAGGCGGCGTGGATGGCTGTCATTGTGAGGAGACTTTGAAGTTAATTGAGGAAGGGAAAATAGATACGACACCTTTAATTACCCATAAGTTTGCTTTGGCAGATATTGAGGAAGCCTATCGGTTATTTGAAAATCATGAGGATAATGTCATAAAGGTAGCGATTTATAATGAATAAAAAATTTAGATTTGGAGGAGCGATGATATGTTAGAAGTTGGAATGAAAGCGCCGGCGTTTTCTTTGCCGGATCAAAACGGAGAAATGCATACACTGGAAGATTATAAAGGCAAAAAGGTTATTTTATATTTCTATCCGAAAGACAGCACAGCCGGATGTACGAAACAGGCCTGTGGATTTGCGGATCTGTACCCGCAGTTTATGGAAAAGGGTGCGGTAATTCTTGGAGTCAGCAAGGACAGTGTCAAATCCCATAAGAATTTTGAGACGAAATACAATCTGCCGTTTACCCTGCTCTCCGACCCGGAACTTTCCTGTATTCAGGCCTATGATGTATGGAAAGAGAAGAAGAATTATGGAAAAGTCAGCATGGGGGTTGTGCGGACCACCTATTTGATCGATGAAGACGGTGTGATTGTGAAGGTCTTTAATAAAGTAAAAGCCGCAGAGAATCCGGCGCAAATGCTGGAGGAGCTTCAGGTATGAAACTGATTATTTCACCGGCTAAGAAAATGAACATAGAAGAAGGCCTTCCATGGAGAGATTATCCGGTATTCCTGACGCAGACAGAGTCCTTGATGAAATATATGCAGGGACTGGATTATGAGGAGGCAAAAGAACTTTGGAAATGCAATGACCAGATTGCCGCATTGAATGTCCAACGATTTGCCGATATGAACCTGAAAGGGAACCTTTCCCCGGCGATTCTTGCCTATGAAGGCATTCAGTATCAATATATGGCGCCGGGGGTGTTTGAAGACAGGTCTCTGGCATGGATTCAGGAGCATCTGAGGATTTTGTCCGGGTTTTACGGAATACTGCGGCCAATGGACGGGATTGTACCCTACCGGCTGGAGATGCAGGCAAAGATACATATGTCCGGATATAAGAATTTATATGATTTTTGGAAGGACGGGATATACCGGGAATTAACGAGGGACACCCAGGTCATATTGAATCTTGCATCCAAAGAATATTCGAAGTGCATTGAAAGCTATCTGGGCAAAAAGGACAGGTTTATTACGTGCATATTTGCAGAGGAAGTCGGTGGGAAACGTGTTCAAAAAGCAACCCTGGCTAAAATGGCACGGGGGGAGATGGTACGGTATTTGGCGGAAATCGGGGCTGAGAATCCGGAAGAAGCCAAAGGATTTAAACGGTTGGGATTTGTATTTCAGGCAGATAAATCCAATGAAAGGGAGTACGTATTTGTAAAACAGGAGCAGACTTAAATCCTAAGGACATGAAGTGGCAGATAAAATCTGCAATATTTTTCAGGTGCAACCCCGGTGCAACTGAAAGTGTCGGGATAGTTGCTGGTGTCAACGGCGAAATATTGCTATAGTAAACCCAGGAAAGGAGTTGAGCATATGAAATATAGCTTTTTAGGGGTGATTGTTTTTGGCGTGGTGCTTCTTATCGGGTTTGCAATGCTGATTATTTTTATCGTTTTAGGAATAACGATTATAAGAGCGCTGATGAAGTATATGAAATCCGGGGCTGTCAGAAAAGAAAAATCAAATATCCGGAAATCTCTGGGCGAAGTTTTAAAACAACATCGGGAGGAATGTCATATGACCCAGGAGTTTGTTGCAGAAGCCATTGGGGTAAGCCGTCAGGCGGTTTCAAAATGGGAAAATGGAACATCGGATCCAAGCACTTCGAATTTAATTGCTCTTGCGAAACTGTTTAAAATTTCTGCTGAAGAGTTATTACATGAGGTGCAGTGAATACGAAATACCTGAAAATGTAAAAATAATCATTGGAGGAACAGGATGCCATTTTTAATGATAAGAAACGATATTACAAAGGTACATGCGGATGCCATTGTGAATCCGTCCAATACGGAGTTAATGGAGGGCAGTGGAACAAGCAGAGGGATTTACCAGGCCGCCGGAGAGGCTGAGCTTATAGAAGCCTGTCGGAAAATCGGGGGCTGTGCTATTGGAGAGGCGGTCATAACACCGGCGTTTCGTTTGCCGGCGAAGTATATTATCCATGCAGCCGGGACCGTGTGGACGGATGGGACCCATGGGGAATCGGATATTTTATACCGTACATATTGGAATTCCATGAAGCTTGCGGCAGCATATCATCTGGAGTCTATAGCCTTTCCATTACTTTCTTCGGGCAATTATGGCTATCCGAAGGATGAGGCGCTGAAAGTTGCGGTTCATGCGATCAGTGATTTTCTTATGGAAGAAGAGATGCGGGTGTATCTGGTGCTATATGACAGAAATGCTCTTGCGGTCAGCCGGAAATTATTTGCATCGGTGGAAGAATATATTGATGATTATTATGTGGAAGAAAAGGATGAGGAATATCCGTACAGGGCATCTTTTTTTGAAGACCGTACAGGCCGTTTTGAAGTCTATGGATCTCCTGTTTTTTCCCCGCAGCAACAGCCGGAGGGATTTGCACCCGCCCGAAGTCTGGAGCGATTAGTGAATTTTCAGAATGAGACATTTTCACAAATGCTTCTGAGACTTATTGATGAACGGGGACTTAAAGATGCGTATGTGTATAAAAAGGCGAACGTAGACCGGAGACATTTTTCGAAAATCAGAAATGATGTGAATTATGCACCGAACAAGAAAACGGTCATAGCCTTTGCCATCGCACTGGAGCTTTCGATGGATGAGACGAAGGACTTGCTGATGCGGGCCGGCTTTGCCTTTTCCTGTTGTTCAAAATCGGATGTGATCATTTGTTATTTTATTGAAAACGGTATGTATGACATTTTTGAAATTAATGAAATGCTGTTTGCTTATGGGCAGCCGGTTCTGGGCGAATAATTTGTCCCCTGTCAAGGGACCAATTAGGTTAAGAAATCCTTTATCATGGAATTATCAAATAAGAAAGGTGGTTATTCATTATGAAGAAGGGTTTAACGGAATTGGTTTTTATATTAGACAGAAGCGGTTCGATGTGGGGGCTGGAACAGGATACGATCGGCGGATTTAATGCCATGATGGAGAAACAGAAAAAGCAGGCGGGAGAGGCCAATGTAACAACCGTGCTTTTCGATGACCAATATGATATCATTCATGATCGTTTTCCGATGGCGGCAGTAAAACCGTTGACGGAAAAAGAATATTATGTGCGGGGGTGTACGGCCCTTCTGGATGCGCTTGGAAAGACGTTATGTAAGGTTGAAAATATCCAGAAGCATCTTCCGGAGGAGATGAAGGCGGAGAAGATTATTTTTGTTATCACAACGGACGGGATGGAGAATGCCAGCCAGGAATATAATTATGATATGATCCGCAGGAAAATTGATGAAAAGAAAGAAAAATGGGGATGGGAGTTTTTATTTCTGGGTGCCAATATGGATGCAGTTGCAGAAGCGAAGAAGTTTGGGATTGACGAAGACCGGTCAGTGACATTTGAAAATGACAGCCAGGGAGTGGCGATGAACTACCGAGTCCTGGAACAGACGATTTCATGTATGCGTTCCGCACCGCGTATGGCGGAAGTTGATGGCAGTTGGAAGCAGGAAATTGAAGCAGATTTTAAGGGGAGAGAAAAAAAGAGATGCAAAAAACACAGGAGGTGAATACAGCGTGCCGGATTATATAACAACCTATGGAGGAACCCACTTTTTTCCGACAGAACCGGATATGAAGGATTTTCATATAAGGGATGTGGCCCATGCCCTGTCTCTCCTGTGCCGGGGAAATGGTCATGTGAAGCAGTTTTTTTCTGTGGGACAGCACTGCATTCGATGCGGGCTGGAGGCAGAGGCCCGTGGGTATTCGGAACGGGTCATGCTGGCCTGTCTGCTCCATGATGCCAGCGAGGCCTATATGTCGGATGTACCCCGGCCATTTAAGAAATACCTGAGGGATTATAAGGTTTTCGAGGACAGGCTCTTAACTTTGATTTATGAAAAATATCTTGGTACGGACGTAACGGAGGAAGAAGCTCAGCTTATTCAGCAGATTGATAATGACATTCTCGCCTGGGATTTGTTTTACTTGCTGGGGGAAGGCAGTGAAAAAAATCTGCCGGAGATGAAAGCAGATTTTTCTTACGGAGTCCCCACCTTTGAATCGGTAGAACAGGCCTATTTGGCGTTGTTCCGGCGATGGATTCGGAGAATCCGAAAATAAGAGATCATTCAATGAAGGACTTTACTGATTTTCAGAGAGAAACAATGAAAAGCAGCAGGGTCCTTTTTTGTGGTATAACATCAGGCTTTCCGGGGAGGGATTTTTTTGAATTTCAAACAGGAGGGTTAAACCTTCAATATAGCATTATAAAAATTTGAAATCCATAGTCATAATATCCCAAATCCCTTCGTAAATCTTGTTATTCTTGCGGATATTTTCTTCCTAAAGGATGGGATATACTGGGAAAAAGGAGGAAATAACAATGGCAAGAACAAAAGACAGGGTGGAGTTTGGGAAATTAATCCGGTTTCCCATGAATGAAAAAGCAAATATGGCTGTTAAAATGCGTGTGAGTGGCAATGGCGAGGTCTATATCAGTAAAAAGATTATTGATTCGGTGCGGAAAGAAAATGAAGATATGTGGGCAGATTTCAGGCATTCCGAGGATTATAAGATCGTGGCGATAAAACCGGGCGGTGAAAAAAACTTTCGTCTGCCAAAAACCGGGACAATGAAATTTAACGGATTAAAAGAGATTTTACAGAATTTTGGTTATGGGATACCTGCATGGTATTTTTTTGAATGGGATCCGGAGCAGGCGGCTTGGATGGGAAGGCTGCAGGAGGTATCCGAGGCGCCATTGAAATAAGGACAGAGGAGAATGAAAAAAAGACAAAAGATGATGTCAGAATATGAATATCATCAGGTGGATAAATTTATCCGTCATTTATATTTCATATATGGAAAAGGTCTGGATTATGAGGAGTGCCGGGGAATCGCTTTTTTAGAATATGCAGAGGTACGGGATGAAATCTGTGAGATTTATAATAGAGAAATTCTGTGGGAGTATGCAGAAAGGCGGATTGTTGCGGCCTTTAAAGAGGTACGGAAGCTTCGGAACCAAAAATGTCATTTAGAGGCGGTATTTTCTCTGAATCAGACACTGGGTGCATCGTCGGAACCGGTATATGCCTATTTTTTCCCGGCAAAGGAGAATTTTGTAAATGTATTATGCTTCTGCTATGATATGAAGGCGCTGGGAGAGCGGCGTTATCGAATGCTTTTGGGACTGTATATGGGAAGTGAGGACTGGGAAGTCATGCGGTCCCTGAAGCTTTCGGCAGATGAATATTTTGAACTAAAGAAGGATTTAAGGATGGCGGTGAAAGAATACTTGGGCGGCAACAGAGGAGGAAAGGCGAATGGGAAATTTTCTGCCGGAGAAATATTATGAGGCCTGCATAACCTATCATATCGTTCGATATTGGGAGGAAAATTATGGGGAACGGATATATCCCTTCAGCATCAGCCAGATTCAGGAAAAAGAGAAAGGGTATGATTTTGGTTATCGGGGAAATCCGGAAAAGGTATTTTATATTCAGTATAAACGGCCGGAACCCATTTCTTTGGATTGGGAAGGGGGAACATGGCGTGTGGATATACAGCAGTTGGAGACCATTATTCAGAGAAATATTGGCGGCTGTACCTATTATGCATTTCCGGGATTTTATGATGCGGCAGAATGGTATCAGGGACTGGAGAAAACCTGCTTTCTCAGTGCGGATGATTTGTTTACACAGCTTCGTTTAATGAGAAAGCTGACGCAGAAAACGGCGGTCATTCGCAAGCAGAACTGGAAACTGCGGAAATTTCAGGATTATTTTTATCCGGGAAATGATTACCGTAATGCTCTGGCCTGGGAGATCTGTCCGGAAGGCTATTTAAAGGACCTTCTGAATTTACCGGAGGGAGAGTTTTGGGGATATGGGATACAGAGAATTTCGGAGGACTTGGAATGGAAAGGATAACAGGCAGCTATAATCCCTTTGAGGGAAATGTTATAAACCCGATTTCAAATATGAAAGCATCCGACGAGATGGCGGATTACAGCACCTTTGTGCATGAAATCCAGCATATGCATTTTAACCGGTGTACCGTCATCGGATCGGTCATTGAACTACTGCAGACGGAGCTTCAGTGTACGCCGGAAACGGATGGGGAGCATCGGAAAAAGACAAAAGACAGAATGACGGTGTTATGTGACAGTTTTCGGGAGCTGCAGGAAATTTATGCAAACAGCATGGAGTTATTATGGATTGAGGCCTATCAGGGACCGGAGGCTGCGGCTTCGGTTTATGGGCGGAAATCGGAGAAATACAAAAGATACAGCCGGAGATTTCAGGCAGCTTTGAAGGACTGCCCTTCGCCGGAAGAAAAGCGAAACCGGGTGCATCAATTATGTGTGACTGCGGCGAGTCCGGAGCTATCGACGGAACAATTTACCGGACTTTTAACAGATATCCGCGGATTAAAGATCTATTTTGAGAATGAAGGACGGATGGAAAAAAGGCTGAAGGCCGTTATTACCGAAGATCAGAGGCATCCGGATCCGGCAAAAGATCACAGGGAAATGGGTTTTGAAACGCTGTGGCCGGCGATGGTCCGGCAGAGGATACTTATTTACTGCGAATGGCTTATCAATGCGGGGCATGAAATGGTCAACGCCATGGACCGGGAAACCCTTGTACAGGTGATGGAGAAGTATTATCAGGAATTTCTGACCAAAAAGACAGAGGTTTTTGACGTTGAGTTTGCTGCCAGACGGATGATTATACGGCATGAAGCGTGGTGTGAAGAATATGGGTGTATTTTGAGGCGGCATTCCCGGATGCTGTATCCGGGGGAAAACTATTTTCTTTTGGGCTGTTCGGATGACGGAGCCTATATCGGACAGGAAGTCACCGCGGAAGAGTTATCTGCGGTGACCGGCAGCCT
>DBGCEW010000172.1:0-6482 GCA_048357495.1 Frisingicoccus sp. | reverse complement strand
TTTCCCCGGCGCCAAGTATGGTCAGCCTGCCTGTCGGCTGACGCCGTTCTTCCGGTACCGGAATCCGTTTTCTCCCTGACAAATAATCTGCCGTAATGGAATTTTTATTTTTAATCAACTGGGCCGGTGTTCCTTGAGCCACCACTTCGCCGCCATGTTCCCCGGCTCCCGGTCCAATATCCACCACATAATCCGCCTCCATCATAGTATCTTCATCATGTTCCACCACAATAAGGCTATTTCCCAAATCACGAAGGTCTTTTAATGCCTTCAGGAGTTTGTCATTATCCTTCTGATGAAGGCCGATACTCGGTTCATCAAGAATATAGGCAACACCGACAAGACCGGAACCGATCTGGGTTGCCAGACGGATACGCTGGGCTTCGCCGCCGGATAAGGTTGCCGTACCACGGGACAGCATAAGATAGTCCAGTCCTACGTTGACAAGGAAGCCGAGACGGGCACGGATTTCTTTTAAAATCTGCTCGCCGATGAGTTTCTGATGGGCGCTGAGTTCCAGATGCTCCATAAAGTCCCGCAGGTCAACAATGGACAGTTCGGTGATTTCCGCAATATTTTTGTCCGAAACGGTAACTGCCAGAGACTCTCTTTTCAAGCGTTTGCCGCCACACTCGCCACACGGCGTAATCATCATAAAGTTCTCATATTCCTGGCGGGTGATTTCCGATCCGGTCTCCCGGTAACGACGCTCCATATTCCGGATCAGCCCTTCAAAGGCAACATTGTATACGCCCTCTCCCCGCATGCCTTTATAATGAACTTTAACTTCCTCGCCTTTTGTACCGTAAATCAGGATATCATGAATTTTCTGAGGATAGTCCTGAAACGGTGTATCCAGCGAAAAACCATAATGTTCTGCCAGACCTTTTAAAATCGCATTGGTAAAGCTGCCTGCAGAGTTTGCTGACTGCCAGCCCATCACGGTAATCGCCCCCTGATTGATACTCATAGAGGTATCAGGGATCATTAATTCTTCGGAAAATTCCATCTTATAACCAAGGCCGTTACAGACCGGACAGGCACCGAAGGGATTGTTAAAAGAAAAGCTTCTCGGTTCAATTTCATCCAGACTGATGCCACAGTCCGGACAAGAAAAGCTCTGACTGAAATTCATCGGCTCCCCGTCAATCACATCGACAACGACCAGACCATCGGAAAGTTTCAGCGTGGTTTCCAGTGAATCCGTCAGACGCTTTTCAATTCCCGGCTTCACGGCAATTCGGTCCACAACAATTTCAATATTATGTTTTTTATTTTTTTCCAGTTTGATTTCTTCGGACAGGTCATAGAGATTTCCATCCACCATAACACGGACATAACCGCTCTTTTTTGCCTGCTGGAAAACCTTGACATGTTCCCCCTTTCGCCCCCGGACAACCGGCGCAAGCACCTGAATCCGAGTCCGCTCCGGAAGTTCCAGAATCCCATCCACCATCTGATCTACGGTTTGCTTTTGAATAACCTTCCCGCATTTCGGGCAGTGTGGAATACCGATCCTCGCATAGAGCAGACGGAAATAATCATAAATTTCCGTCACTGTTCCCACCGTAGAACGGGGATTCCGGTTTGTAGATTTCTGATCAATGGAAATGGCCGGAGGCAGGCCTGATATGCTTTCCACATCCGGTTTTTCCATCTGTCCGAGAAACTGGCGGGCATAGGAAGACAGGGATTCCATATAACGCCGCTGTCCTTCCGCATATATCGTGTCAAAGGCCAGAGAGGATTTTCCCGAGCCGCTCAGACCGGTCAAAACGACCAGTTCATTTCTCGGAATATCGATATCAATACCTTTCAGGTTATGCTCTCTGGCTCCGCGTATTCTAATGTAATCTTTCTTCTCAATTTTTTTTGCTGCCATAATTACCTCTTTTATCTGTTCATACCGTATATTCTTCCCGAAACTTGTCCATTTCATCCGAAGGGTATTGACTCTCCAAAGACAATACCGTGACCTGAAGGTATTGGAAGAAACAGCCCTGCCGCAAGCGGCAAGGCTCAGTATTCGGACATCTGGTTGAATACACGGATGCCGTGTTTCAACACTTACTTTTTAATTTCCAGAAGTTTGTTCTTTAAGTCATTTTCCATCTGGCGAAGCTCTGCTTCAGCCGCCTGCCGCTTTTCACGGCCCTCCGTCTGAATTTTCATAATTTCGTCCAGAGTCGTAATCAGAGACTCATTGGTCTGTTTCAATGTTTCCATGTCCACAATGCCCCGCTCTGAAGCTTTAGCGGTCTCAATAGAGGCCATCTTCAGCGTTTCGGCATTTTTCTTCAAAAGTTCGTTGGTAAGGTCAGTCACCTGCTGCTGGGCTTTTGCCGCCTGAGTGGAATGCTCTACACCAAGGGCCAGTACCATTTGACTTTTCCAGAGAGGAATGGTATTGACCACGGTGGACTGAATTTTTTCAACCATCATCGTATTACTGTTTTGTACAAGACGAATCTGAGGCGCCGTTTGAATGGAAATCATCCGGGTCAGATCCAGATCATGGAGCTTCTTCTCAAAACGCTGGCACATTCCTTCCAGATCTTTGGCTGCCTGAGCATCCTCCGGAAGACCACTTGTCTCCGCCTTTCGGATAAGCGCCGGAAGTTCCTGACTCTGAACCTGGTTCAGCTTCTTCTTGCCCGCCAGAATATACATGGTCAGTTCCTTGAAATAGGTCAGGTTTAATTCATACATCTTATCCAATGTGGCAATATCTTTTAAAAGGACTACCTGATGATTCTCAAGGGACTTACAGATCTGCATGACATTGTCCTCTGCTTTGGCATATTTGCCCTTCATAGTCGCCACTTTATTTGAAGTCTTCTTAAACAGACCTCCGAAAAATCCTTTATTTTCTTCTTCTGCATCAAAGTTCTTTAATTCGTTCACCACGTTGGTCAGCATATCCCCAACTTCTCCCAAATCTTTGGAACGGACGTTTTCAAGGGCTGTTTCGGAAAAATCTGCCATCTTCTTCTGAACTCCGGCACCATACTGAAGAATCGCATTGGTATTATTTAAATCAATCTGATTGCTGAAGTTCTCAACCATTTCCCGTTCTTCTGCAGACAGAAGGGAATCATCCATCGGCTGAGACTGGGATGCAAGAACCGTTTCTTTTTTTTCCTTCAATTCAGGAACTTCATCAAATACAAGGGTTGGTGTGGTCTGGAATTCTTTAAATGTATCGCTCATTCTTTTCTCTCCTTATTTGCCTGTCCTGGCATTATGTAAATCATCCCCGGTCAACCCTTCCTTTGCAAGCATGGTGTTTAATACGGAAATATCTGTGGAAACATCCCATGCCGTATCTTTATAGCAACTGTCCAGAAGATTTTCAAAGGCCTGGTTAATGGTATCTAAAGTCGCTTCAATCTCTTTTTTCGTATCCGAAATATTTTGTCCCTGCACCGGCTGATCATCCAGTTCCTGATAAACATTCAGAAGCTTCTGGGTCGTCGGCAGATAATAACTCATAAACTGATGCAGCTCGGGAGCCAGTGACGGATCTTTTTCCACCTGAGAAAAAATCCGGGACACGATCAGCTCCAGACGGGAAATTTTTGCGGAAATCTCCACATCCTGAATGGCATCATTACAAGCGCGAATATGCTTCACATAATTGTCCCCTTCAATCAGCATCGCCCGGACTTCCTCCGAATATTTCGGGTTATTCATCTTTTCCTTTTCGGCCTGGGCCCTGGCTTCTCTTTCCTTAAACCCTTTTTCGGCCTGTACATACTGTTCATAAGCTTCATTGGTCACGATCAGACAGGTATGCTGCTTATCCAGATGGCCCTGACGAAACATTCCCCGTTTGATCATATCCTGTAAATCCTTTACAACATAATTTGCAGATTTGCCTGTGGCTTCCGCCAGTTCCCCGATATCACAAAATTCCCGGTCATTTAAAATCCGGCAATAGCTCCGGAAACGTTTAATCCGTGAAGTAATGCTATGCCCCTTAAATCCGGCAAACATCAATAAAATAAATAACAGCAGCAGAATACCGATCGGAATCATCAACGCTGTGAGTCCGTCTAAAACAAACTGGATAATAAGAAGGACACCCAGACCGATGCCGACAAATGTTCCAATCAGGAAACCAAACACCGTCAAAAGTGTGCCGCCAATCTCTCCCGCCGGATGGGCCACAAAATATTGGTTCTGTGCCTTCTCCCGCGCTTTATAGGATGCCTGGGTTTTCGGAGCAGACTGATGGATCTGGGGTCCTCTGTTCTTTTTCCCGGAACCGGCCTGACGGGCTTTCGCCATGCTGTCCGATGCCTGAGAAACACCGGAGCGCACCGCCTCCACTGCCTCTCCAACGGTCTGGCGAACGGTTTCATTCAACTCACGGAAGTCATTGGAATCGATCGCCGACTGAACAATCTTTTGTATCTGCTCTCCAAAATCATAAAAGTCTTTATTTTTCATTTTCATGCCTCTTTACTTTTTCCTTAAATTATAACGGATTTCCGATAAAAATACAAGTTCAGCGGCTTCACTATTGCCAAAAACAAAATACTGCCTGGGTGGCTGGAATCACTCAAATTCCTCCACACAGGCAGTATTTTATCATCCTATAAGGACGCTTTAATCTTTTTGTAAATGCCTTCCGCATCCAGGCCATATTTATGAATAAGTTCCACAGCCGGACCGGATTCACCGTAAGTATCTTCAACACCGATCTTTGTAACCTTTGTCGGCGCTTTTTCTGAAAGTGCATCGCATACAGCGCTTCCGAGGCCTCCAATAACGGAGTGCTCTTCCACAGTAAAGATGCGTCCTGTTTCCTGAGCTGCTTTCACAACCAGTTCTTCATCCAGCGGTTTGATGGTATGGATATTGATTACACGGGCATCAATGCCGTCTGCTGCCAGCATCTTTGCAGCTTCCAGAGATTCGGAAACGCACAAACCGGTGGCGATGATTGTCATATCTTTACCGTCTTTTAAAGTAATCCCTTTACCGAGTTCAAATTTATAATCCGCATTGTCGTTGATGACCGGAACAGCCAGACGGCCAAAGCGCATATACACCGGACCTTCGTGTTCAAAAGCTGCATACACCGCAGCTCTTGCTTCCACATCGTCTGCCGGATTGATCACAACCATTCCGGGAATTGTACGCATCAACGCGATATCTTCATTACACTGATGGGTCGCACCGTCTTCACCAACGGAAATACCAGCATGGGTCGCACCGATTTTAACATTCAGCTTTGGATAACCGATGGAGTTACGAATCTGTTCAAATGCACGTCCTGCTGCAAACATGGCAAATGTACTTGCAAAAGGTACCTTTCCCGTTGCTGCGAGTCCTGCGGCAATACCCATCATATTACCTTCTGCAATACCGCAGTCAATATGTCTTTCCGGAAAAGCTTTCTGGAAAATGCTTGTTTTTGTAGCTCCTGCAAGGTCTGCATCCAATACTACCATATTTTCATGTTTAGCGCCCAGTTCTGTCAGGGCATTTCCATAACTTTCTCTTGTCGCAATCTTCTTTACTTCTGACACAGCGCTTCACCTACTTTCTCCAAATCTTCCATAGCAACCTTGTACTGTTCATCATTTGGTGCTGTACCATGCCAGCTTGCCTGATTTTCCATGAAGGAAACGCCTTTACCCTTCACGGTCTTGGCGATGATGGCTGTCGGCATTCCCTTTGTTGCCCGTGCTTCTGCCAGTGCGGAAGCAATCTGATCAAAGTCATGGCCGTCAATATTGATCACATGGAAATTAAAGGCTTCGAATTTTTTGTCGATTGGGTATGGTGAACATACGTCATCAATATTTCCGTCAATCTGAAGTCCGTTATTATCTACGATAACAACGAGGTTATCCAGCTTCCGTGCGCCGGAGAACATTGCTGCTTCCCAAACCTGGCCTTCCTGAATTTCACCGTCACCGAGAAGGGTGTATGCACGGTAATCTTCGTTGCTCATTTTTGCAGATAAAGCCATACCAACGGCTGTGGAAACACCCTGTCCGAGAGAACCGCTGGACATATCAACACCAGGAATGTGTTTTTTATCCGGATGTCCCTGAAGATAGGAACCAACTTTACGAAGTGTTATTAAATCCTCTACCGGGAAAAATCCTCTGTGAGCCAGTGTGGCGTAGTAAGCCGGTGCCACATGGCCTTTGGATAATACAAAACGGTCTCTGCCTTCTTTTGCCGGATTCTTTGGATCAATGTTCATCTCTTCAAAATACAGATATGTAAAAATATCTGCTGCAGATAAAGAACCGCCCGGATGTCCGGATTTTGCGCTGTGTACAGCCGTAACGATGCCTTTACGGATTTCGTTGGCCATCTTCTGAAGTTCTAACTTATTCATCATTTAACCTGCCTTTTTACAAATACGCTGCCCCCTGAAGCCGGATGGCGCAGAGGATTTCTGTGCATTACGAATAGCGGGTAGTTTTTATGTCCCGCTATTCTCTCGTTTTATCCTGTTT
>DBGCEW010000171.1:0-3962 GCA_048357495.1 Frisingicoccus sp. | reverse complement strand
CAGAGCGGGCCATTATGGTGTAAAAAACGGCCGTGGATTTTATGATTACAGTGACGGCCGGGCAGAAAAGGCTGTCGAAATCCGAAATAAGAAATTTGAAGATATGAAAAAAATGCAGGATAATTGGGAAGAATAGAGAGAATGAATAGAGGAGGACATGAACATGTTATGGATTAAAAACGGACGTCTGGTGGACCCGAAAAGCCAGACAGATAAGGTGTGTGATATTTGCATAGAAAGAGACCGGATCGCAGGAATTACTCCGGCAGGCACAGCAGAGGCAAAGCAGAGAGAAAATGATAAAATAATTGACGCCGAAGGTCTGGTCGTGGCGCCGGGACTTATCGATGTTCATGTACATTTCAGAGATCCGGGATTTACGTATAAAGAAGATGTGGCAACCGGAGCTGCGGCGGCTGCAGCCGGAGGCTATACAACCGTCATCTGTATGGCAAATACAAAACCGGTGGTGGATAATGAAGAAACACTGAAATATCTCCGGAACAAAGCGGAGAATCTGCCGGTCCATGTGCTGAATACAGCTGCAATCACCAAAGGATTTGAGGGAAAAGAGCTGACAGATATGATTGGCTTAAAGGCCCTTGGCGCCGTTGGTTTTACCGATGATGGTGTCCCGATTAAAGATACCTCGGTTGTTTTGGAAGCGATGAAAATGGCGAAGGCCCTGGATGTCCCTCTCAGCTTTCATGAAGAAGATCCGGCGTTGATTGGAAGCTTCGGTGTGAATCAGGGGCCTGTTTCTGTTGCTGTCGGTGTGGACGGAGCGCCGGCGGTGGCTGAGGACGTTCTGGTTGCCAGAGATTGTGCCCTGGCCCTGAACTCGGGAGCATCTGTGAATATCCAGCATATCAGCAGTAAAACTTCTGTGGATATTGTCCGGGCAATGAAAGCTCTTGGCGGACATATTTATGCGGAGGCCACGCCACAGCATTTTTCGCTGACCGAGGAAGCTGTGCTTGAGAAGGGCACACTGGCAAAGGTAAATCCGCCGATCCGCAGAGAGGCGGACAGAGAGGCGATTATTCAGGGACTCAAGGATGGAACTATTGATTTTATTGCGACAGATCATGCGCCGCACAGCAGTGAGGAAAAGGCGAAGGATATGAAAGCTGCACCGAGCGGTATGATTGGCCTGGAGACAGCTCTGGCCCTTGCAGTGACCCATCTGGTAAAGCCGGAACATATGAGTTTGATGCATCTGCTGGAAAAACTGACCACAAATCCGGCATCTCTGTATCATCTCGATGCGGGATATATTGCTGTTGGGGGAAAGGCCGACATGGTTCTATTCAGTGAGGATGAGAGTTGGACGGTGGAAAACAGTTTTCGATCAAAATCTTCAAATTCTCCGTTTATCGGTGAGAAGCTTCAGGGAAAAGTTAAATATACAATCTGTGACGGAAAAATTGTTTACAGTGACAGTGAAAAATTAAAAGAATAAGGAGATGCCTATGAATTTAACAATTGAAACCAGTGTGCCGATACTTACGGTATTTATACAGGGACTGCTGAGCTTTTTTTCACCCTGCATTCTTCCGCTGGTTCCACTTTATATCAGCTATCTGACGGGCGGAATGTATACAAAAAATGAGGATGGCAGTTTTGAATATCCAAGAAAAAAACTTTTTATCCAAACCGTGTTTTTTGTTCTCGGAATTGGATTTGCCTTCATTCTGTTAGGACTTGGTTTTACGGCAGTTGGCCGGTTTTTCAGTGGAAGCCGGGTCATGTTTACACGTATTGGCGGTATTATTATGGTCTGCTTTGGCCTGTATCAACTGGGATTTTTTGGAAGATCCCGTCAAATAGAACAGACAAGAAGACTTCCGGTGTCTGTGGAAAAGTGGACTTCCGGGCCGGTAATGGCACTGATTCTTGGCTTTACCTTTAGTTTTGCATGGACACCCTGTGTTGGACCCGTACTTGCCAGTGTGCTTTTGATGGCGTCTTCTGCAAGTTCGGCAGCTGCAGGCTTTGCATTGATCGGTGTTTATCTCCTCGGCTTTGTCCTGCCGTTTCTGGCTGTGGGACTTTTTGCGGGAAAAGTTCTGGATCTTTTTAATAGAAAACGACAGATGATTCAGTATACAGTCAAGGCCGGAGGTATTCTCTTAATTCTTATGGGTGTTATGACCTTTACCGGATGGATGAATGGCATTACCGGATATCTTTCTTCTTTTGGCGGCGGCAGCAGCAATAATTCTTCGTCAGCAGTTGCAGAAACATCGACAGATAATGACGGGGAAACGGTGGCCCGGGAGGAAACTGAAAAAACAGAGGAAACTGAAAAAAACAGTGAAAAACCGGAGGCACCGGATTTTACACTGACCGATCAGTATGGAGAGCAGCATAGCTTATCCGATTATGAAGGAAAGACGGTTTTTCTGAATTTCTGGGCAACCTGGTGCGGACCGTGTCAGATGGAGATGCCGGATATTCAGGCCCTCTATGAAGCATATGGAAACAATACGGGGGATGTGATTATTCTTGGGGTGGCAAATCCAAAGACGGATGCAAGCCCGATGAACACAGATGTTAGCCAGGAGGAAGTGGAAGCCTTTCTTGAAGAAAACGGATACACCTATCCAACAGTAATGGATCTGGACGGAAGCATTTTCAGGACTTATGGTATTCAGGCCTTTCCGACAACGTTTATGATTGACAAATACGGCGATATCTACGGTTATGTGCCGGGAATGCTGAGTAAGGAAATGATGGAGAGTATTATCCAGCAGACGATTGACGGAACAAAGTAGCTAAAAGACTTATTTTATAAATATTATATTCAATTCAAAAAGCTGAGAGATTTTCACAGAACATGAAAATCTTTCGGCTTTTTCAGATTTTACTGTACAGATAATGAGATTGTGGTATAATAATTGCCGGATAGTATTCTTCAGGAAACTATACCTAAGGTATATGACACCAAAACTTGTTTGCAAATCTGTTTGATTCTAAAAGAATTTATGATGAAGCTTATATCGTCAGTGAATGAGATTTCATGAGAGCATCACCTGAGAGGAAGGTGATTCGATGAGAATAGGATTTGTCGGTGCAGGAAAAGTCGGCTTTACTCTGGGAAAGTACATGTCGGAACGCAACGTGTGTGTATCCGGATTCTACAGCAGGTGTACAGAGTCGGCAAAACAGGCATCCATATTTACCCATACAAAGTATTACGAGACGCTTGAAGATATAGCAGAGTCGAGTGATGCTCTCTTTTTAACGGTTCCTGACGGAGCTTTAGAAGGTGTGTGGAATTCTCTTAAACGATATTCTTTGACAGGCAAGTTTATTTGTCACTGCAGCGGCGCGATGTCATCCGCCGTATTTTCTGAAATTGACCAGATGGGAGCATTTGGTTATTCTATCCATCCTTTGTTTGCAGTTCACAGCAGATTGCAATCTTATCAGGAAATTTCTCAGGCTTATTTTACAATTGAAGGACACCCGGCATATCTTTACTTCTGGAAAAAATTTTTTGAAGATATGGGGAATCCGGTACGTCTGATTGACGGGAAACAGAAAGTCCTTTATCACAGTGCGGCCGTATTTGCCAGCAACCTGGTTACCGGTCTTTTTGAAGAAGGTGTCCGTATTCTGATGGACTGCGGTTTTGACCGGGGGAGCGGTGAAAAAGCGCTGGCGCCGTTATTTGTCCATAATGCTCAGAATGTGGCTGGGCGGGGCGCTGTGGAGGCGCTGACCGGCCCGGTAGAGCGTGGGGATGCGGGGACCCTGTCTCATCATTTGGAAGTTCTTCCTGAGAAAGAAAAAGAAATCTATCTTCGGTTGTCCGAAACGCTGCTGGATATAGCAAAACGGAAAAATCCGGAACGGGATTACAGAGAACTATCCCGAATTTTAGGATAGCAAGCGGGAATCCTCGGCTATTCAATTGCCGAGATGAAAGCGTCAAAATGTGCATTTCTGCACAAAAC
>DBGCEW010000170.1:0-2684 GCA_048357495.1 Frisingicoccus sp. | reverse complement strand
ATATGCTGGAGGCTCAGCTTCAGGAATGTACATCCATGATCAAAGGTATTTTTGACGAGTACGGAACCAATATTCGGAAACTGACGGAAGATGCCATGGATGAAGCGGATTACTTTTTTTCAAGGATTTTTTATAAAGGAATGCCTATAGATATCACGTATCAGCAGCTTGTGCGGACATATCATGATGTCATTCGCGGAATATTTGAAGAAAAATTAGATGAAGTTATCCATTTTATGGAGGAACAGGGCATTGATTACATGAACCGGAAGGATGACCGGTTTAAAATTGTTCTGGTCGGAGGTTTTGGTAACTATTATCTGGTTCAGGAGCAGGTTTCAAAGAAGTTTACCGTTAACAGTATGGATAATCGTCAGAAGCATGTCATCCAAAGTCAGGAGGACTGCGAAAAAGCCATTTCTCTCGGTTCAGCGCTGCTGGCCTCAGGGGTGATTCGTATCCGTAATACAGCACCTTACTCCATTGGTGTCTGTGCCGAAGCCGGAAATGGCATCAGTCTGACTTATGGTCTGTACCTGAATCAGGATATTGAATTTAATAAAGTCTATTTTCAAAGAGATGAGTATGGGGATTATGTGGTGCTTTTATCCCTTTCCGGTGGTATCCACCGGTTTATTATCAACACCCACGATGATAAACGGGCTGCAATGATTGTTCGTCCGAAGCCGGAATTCAGGAATAAGCTGGGAAAAGTTATTACAAATAGAGACAGTACCGCCGTGGTGGGATTTTCAGTGGATTCCTCCGGGGTTTTATCTCTGCATATCCATGATTATGACAGTATTTTGGATAAAATCAGCAGCCGGGGTGAAAGAATCGAACTGACGAATTTCAAGGAACTGTTTGATGTTCAAGTATTAGAGAGGGCTTATAAAGATGAATGATTTTGCAAGAGTAGAAGATACATTGGAAATGCTTAAGAAGCAAAAAGATCTGACTCTGGAAGATGTCCTTGGCCTGTATCTGGATCTGTGTGAAGATATTGAAGCCAATGGTCAGGAAATAGACAATCTCAAAATTGAAAAAACAGAGAATCTTTTAAAGAATCTGTCTCGAAGCGGCCGAATTTTTCTGAATATTATCCGGAAACATTCGGAAGAGATCGGGCAGATTGATACTTATGGAAGAATACGGAAGCAGGAAGAAAAACTTTCGGAAAGCATTGCCAGGATTTCGGATCAGGAAGAGAAGCTGCAGGCATCCATAGCACAGTTAAGCGGGATTATTGACGAAGAACAAAAAAAACGTCAGTCTTATGAAATACAGCTTCAACGGGAAACTGAAAAAAAACGCCAGTTCGAGGCCCTTCAGGAAGAATGTCATCGGTTATCCGGAGAAGTAAGCCGATTATCGACGATATCTTTAGAGCCGCTTCGACAGGAGCAGCAGGCATTAAAGGATAAGAAAGAAGCGCTTGAGCAGCAGATCTCGGAAAAACAGGCGGAATTGGGGAAACAAAAAGCGGAGATGAAAGCCTTTGAAGAAAAACTTCAGGCACAGATGCAGGTCCTGATAGCGGAAAGGGATGCACAAAAAGAACGGTGCGATCAGAAGCGGGCGGAATTAAGCGTGGGACTGGAGCAAAAAGAAGCAGAACTTGCAGCCTGGGAAGACATGATCGAAGGAATGAATACGGAGATCCAGTCCAGGGCAGATACCATTCATCAGCGTCAGGAAAAGAAGCAGGAGATGGAGGGTACGGTGGCTTTCCTGAAAGAAGAGCAGAACAAACTGAACGGGAATGTGGTTATGCTTCAAAATGAAATTGACCGTTTAAGTGAACATCTGAAAAATAATGATGCCGGAAAACTGATTGAGGAAAGGGACCGTTTACGGCAGGAAAAACTTCAGGCCGATACCCTGTTTGCTCAGGAAGAGTCAAAGATGAACGAACAGCGGATTGAGCTGCAGGAAAAAGCAAATGAACTTCAGGCACGGAGAGACCGGTTCGAAAAAGAAAAAAGCAGTCTTCTTGATCAGAATATACAGACGGAATCACGAATCCGCATTTTAAAAGAAGCCATTGACAAATATTCCGGAGATAAACTGCAGATGGAAAAGACACTGAAGGAAACGGAAGAAATACATAGTCATCTGGAACAATGGTTTGAAAGTCTGGAAGTACAGAAATACAGTGACCGGCTGAAGCTGGTAGAAGAAAGAATCTGTATTTTTAAAGAAGTTCAGGCGGCGCTTTTTGGAGAAACGGTATCTCTGGGGCTGAACCAGAGAATGACACATAAGGAAGCCAATGAAAAACGGGAAGAACTCAGGGAGCAGATGGAAACCCTTGAAGCTCTGACAGAGAATTACAGAAAACGTTACAATATGATTTGCAGACTTTTCAGTGATTAATGAAAGGGAATAGGAGGATTCAGATGAAATGTAAAGTATGTGATGCCGGACTTGAAGAGGGCCGTGCAAGATGTCCGGTGTGTGGATTTCCGGTAATGATGATGGTGGAAGGCAATCCGCAGGAGGAACAGAAAATTATGGAGCTGGCGGAGAGTTATCGGAAAAAGAAACTGGCAAATGCCAATGTGACACTGATCGTTTATACCAACGAAATCGTGGAGGATCAGGTGAACATCAAAAAACAGGAAGGCATTGTACTTGCTTCCGGGGAAGCTTTGGGCGGAAATGGGATTATCTGGTATCCGGAG
>DBGCEW010000169.1:0-17904 GCA_048357495.1 Frisingicoccus sp. | reverse complement strand
CGAAAAATGGGGACGTTACTCTTTCCTTGGTTATGAACCGAAGATGCGGGTAAGCTGCAAAGATGGCAGAGTAAAGGTGGAGAAATCCGGAAAGACAGAGGAGATCACCACTGAAAATCCACTGGAGGTGCTCCGGGGGATTCTGAAAGAATATGAAGCGCCGACGCTTGAAAATATGCCGCCATTTACCGGTGGTTTTGTCGGACATTTCTCATATCGGATGATCCGGTATGCAGAACCGACACTGGCCCTGGACAGCGGAAATATGGAAGATTACGATGTGATGCTTTTTGATAAAATCATTGCCTATGATCACCTGAAACAGAAAATTTTACTCATCGTCCATATCCGGACCGATAGAATTACAGAAAATTACAGCAGGGCAATAGCAGAGCTTCAGAAGATGAATGACCTGATCAGGGATCCGGCAAAGCTTCCTGAACATGCGTCGGATAAGGCGGTCAGATTTACCTGTAACCAGACGAAAGAAGAATTCTGTGAAATGGTTCAAAAGGCAAAAAAGTATATTTATCAGGGGGATATTTTTCAGGCCGTGGTATCAAGGCGGTTTGAAAGTCCTTATAGATCAAGTCTTATAAATGCCTACAGAGTTCTTCGAACAACGAATCCGTCACCCTATATGGTTTATATGAAGATGGACGATAAAGAGATTATGAGTACATCTCCTGAAACGCTGGTTCGACTGGAGAGGGGGCGGCTGACAACATTTCCGGTAGCCGGCTCAAGACCAAGAGGGACAACGGAGGAAGCGGATCAAAGGCTGGCGGAAGAATTAATGGCAGATGAAAAGGAACGGGCAGAACACAATATGCTTGTGGATCTGGGAAGAAATGATCTCGGACGTATCAGCCGGTTTGGCTCTGTCGAGGTTACCGAATATATGAATATTCATAAATATTCAAAAATTATGCATATTTGCTCCAGAGTGGAGAGTGATATTCTGGAGAACCATGACGGTCTGGATGCGATTGCATCGGTACTTCCGGCGGGGACACTTTCCGGAGCACCTAAAATAAGAGCCTGTGAAATTATTGAAGAACTGGAGAAGACGCCGCGGGAGATTTATGGCGGAGCCCTTGGCTATCTGGATTTTACGGGGAATATGGATACATGTATTGCCATTCGGATGGCAGTAAAGAAAGATGACAGGGTTTATGTTCAGGCCGGAGCAGGAATTGTGGCCGATAGTGTGGCGGAAAAGGAATATGTAGAAACAGGAAATAAAGCCGGCGCTGTGCTTCGGGCGATTGAAAATGCCGGGGAGGTGGATGCGTAATGATCGTGATGATTGATAATTATGACAGTTTTTCTTACAATCTGGTTCAGATGGCGGGAAGTATACAGCCGGATATCCGGGTTATAAGAAATGATGCGATGACAGTTGATGAAATTCTGGATTTGAAGCCATCTCACATCATTCTTTCGCCAGGGCCGGGGCGCCCGAAGGATGCGGGAATCTGCGAGGCGCTTGTCAGGCGTTCCGAAGGACGTATTCCGATACTTGGAGTATGTCTGGGACATCAGGGGATTTGTGAAGTCTTCGGCGCTGAAATCACCCATGCGCGTCATTTAATGCATGGAAAGCAGAGCCGGGTCCGTGTGAACAATCGTCATCCCCTTTTTCTGGGACTTGATGCAGAGGAAGACGTGGGGCGCTATCATTCACTTGCAGCGGCACCGGAAACGATTCCGGAATGCCTGGAAATTACGGCAGTGGACGGTTATGGGGAAGTGATGGCGGTGGCCCATCGGAGCTGGCCGGTTTTGGGAATTCAGTTTCATCCCGAGTCGATATTAACTCCGAAGGGATGGAAAATCATGGAAAACTTTTTAAACATGTAAATTTGCAAATGGAAATCGGACGTTGAAGAAAGAACATCAGGAGGCAGAGATATGATACAGGATGCAATTAAAACAGTGATTGAAGGAAAGAACCTTGATTTTTTAACAGCAAAAACCGTCATGGATGAGGTCATGAGCGGTCAGGCAACCAATGCTCAGATGGGCGCTTTTTTAACAGCCCTTCGGATGAAGGGCGAAACGGTGGACGAGATTACAGCCTGTGCATTTTCTATGAGAGAAAAATGTGAGGCTTTACATACCGGAATTGAAGTTATGGATATTGTCGGTACCGGCGGTGATGAAGCAGGCACCTTTAATATATCGACAACCACGGCCTTTGTGGTTTCGGCTGCCGGAATTCCGATAGCGAAACACGGAAACCGGAGTGTGTCCAGTAAAAGCGGTGCAGCTGATGTGCTGGAGGCTCTGGGGGCGAAACTGACGCTGAATGGGGAACAGTGCAAAAAAGTATTGGATAAAACAGGAATCTGTTTCATGTTTGCGCCAATGCACCATTCTTCGATGAAATATGCGGCACCGGTCCGGAAGGAGCTTGGTACCCGGACGGTGTTCAACATTCTTGGTCCATTGACGAATCCGGCATTTGCAAGCATGCAGTTGATGGGGGTATACAACCGGGATATGGTAGAAGCTCTGGCCAAAGTTCTTTCGAATCTTGGAGTACGGAAAGGTTTTGTTGTCTGCGGAAATGACGGCCTGGATGAAGTCTCTGTTACAGGTCCGACCCATGTATGCCGGATTAAGGACGGAATTTTTGAATCCTTTGATATAAGCCCGGAGGATTTCGGAATGAAAACATGCGGACTGTCAGAGCTTGTTGGCGGGAATCCGGAAGAAAATGCCCGGATTACGCGGGATATACTGATGGGCAAAGAAAGAGGGGCAAAGAGGGACGTTGTTGTTCTGAATGCGGCCCTTTGTATGGCGGCGGCATTCGGAAAAGAAATCGGAGAATGTATAGCGCTGGCAGAAACGACAATTGACAATGGAAAGGCGCTGGAAAAGCTGAACGCTTTTATCCGGGCGACAAATGAGGCAGAGGGATGATTCTGAAGGATTTAGTGGCCGCATCACAGAGGCGGCTGATGAAGGATATGCAGAAGGATTCGCTGGAGCATATGATGGAGCGGGCAGAGGCCTGTTATAAAAAGGATTCGGCAGCAGCATTTTCTTTTGAAAACAGCATGAAGGGGCCGGAAATACAATTTATCTGTGAGGTCAAAAAAGCATCACCGAGCAAGGGGATCATCGCACCGGAATTTCCTTATGTGGATATCGGGAAGGCTTATGAAAAGGCCGGAGCAGCAGCCATATCCGTATTGACGGAAACCGATTATTTTCTCGGAAGTGACCGTTATTTAAAGGAAATTCATGAAAATGTTTCGCTGCCGCTGTTGAGAAAGGATTTTACCATTGATGCTTATCAGATTTATCAGGCAAAGGCCCTTGGCGCTGCGGCAATTTTGTTAATCTGTGCGGTTCTGGATGAAGAAACCATAAGTAAATATATAAAAATCTGTGACAGTTTGGGAATGTCGGCGCTGGTGGAAGCCCATGATGAAGAAGAAATCCGGCAGGCATGCCGTGCCGGAGCCCGGATCATCGGTGTCAATAACCGGAATCTGAAAGACTTTACTGTAGATATTGGCAACAGTCTCCGGCTTCGGAAAAGGGTTCCGAAGGATATTGTATTTATTGCTGAGAGCGGGATTTCCACCAGTGAAGATGTTAAAGCGCTTCGGGAAGGCGGTGTGGACGGCGTGCTGATCGGGGAGTCATTGATGCGTGCAAAGGATAAGAAAAAAATGCTGGATAACCTGAGAGGTGGTCGGATTGATTCGAATTAAAATCTGTGGGCTGAGGTGTCTGGAGGATGCAGAGGCAGTCAATCAGGCAGATATAAATGATGCTGGCTTTGTATTTGCAGAGAGCCCGAGAAAAATAGACGGGAAACAGGCGGAATATCTTCGGAGGTGCCTTCGGCCGGATATTGATGCGGTGGGGGTTTTTGTGAATGAAGTTCCGGAAGAAATTATTCGTCTTGTGCAGGAAGAAATTATACAAAAAGTCCAGCTTCATGGCAGTGAAGATGAGAAATATATCAGGTATTTAAAATCCCGGATAGCCTGTCCGGTTTTGAAGGCTGTCCGTGTAAAGAACAGGGCGGCGGTTTTCAAAGCTCAGGAAACTTCAGCGGATCTGCTGCTGATGGATACCTACGTAAAAGGAATTCCGGGCGGCAGCGGACTGGTGTTTGATCTGAATCAACTGCCGGAGCTTACGAGACCCTGGTATATGGCAGGCGGTCTGACGCCGGAAAATATTCAGTTTAGATTGAGCAAGAAAATACCTTATGGCGTGGATGTTTCCAGTGGTGTGGAGACAAATGGCTGTAAAGATTTAAATAAAATAAAAAAATTTGCGGAAGAGGTCCGAAGCTTTGAGCGGCGGATTGGAAAAGGAGAATTAAGATGAAGGGAAGATTTGGCAGTTACGGCGGACAATACATTCCGGAAACACTGATGAATGCAATTATAGAGTTGGAAGAGACCTATGAATATTATAAGAATGATCCGGATTTTAACCGGGAACTGGAGGAACTGCTTCGGGAATATGCGGGAAGACCATCGCTGCTTTATTATGCGGAGAAAATGACAAAAGACCTTGGCGGTGCTAAAATTTATTTAAAGCGGGAAGATTTGAATCATACAGGCTCCCATAAAATTAATAATGTTCTTGGTCAGGTGCTGATGGCAAAGAAGATGGGGAAAACAAGAGTTATTGCGGAGACAGGAGCCGGACAGCACGGGGTTGCAACAGCAACGGCCGCAGCATTGATGGGGATGGAATGCAAGATCTTCATGGGGAAGGAAGATACGGAACGGCAGGCATTGAACGTTTTTCGTATGGAGCTTCTCGGAGCGGAGGTTGAGGCTGTGACCAGCGGAACAATGACGCTGAAAGATGCGGTCAATGCGACCATGAAGGAATGGGCGAGCCGTGTGGAGGATACCCATTATGTGCTGGGGTCTGTGATGGGTCCCCATCCATTTCCGACAATTGTCCGGGATTTTCAGAAAATTATCGGAAAAGAAATTAAGGAACAGTTGATGGAAAAAGAAGGAAGACTTCCGGATGCGGTTATTGCCTGTGTCGGCGGCGGAAGCAATGCAATGGGTGCCTTTTATGAATTTATCGGAGACAAAACTGTTCAGTTGATCGGCTGTGAAGCTGCCGGCCTCGGAGTGGATACAGATAAACATGCGGCAACTATAGCAAAGGGAACTACAGGAATTTTTCATGGAATGAAATCCCTGTTCTGTCAGGATGAATATGGACAGATTGCCCCGGTATATTCCATCTCTGCTGGTCTGGATTATCCGGGAATCGGACCGGAACATGCCATGCTGGCCGATGAAGGGCGGGCCCGGTATGTGCCGGTGACGGACAGTGAGGCGGTGGACGCTTTTGAATATTTGTCCCGCAAAGAGGGGATTATCCCGGCAATTGAAAGCTCCCATGCGGTAGCGTATGCGAAAAAGCTGGCACCGACAATGGAGAAGGACCAGATTATTGTTGTGAATATTTCCGGCAGAGGTGATAAGGATGTGGCTGCCATTGCCAGATACAGAGGAGTAGAGATTTATGAGTAGAATACATGAAGCATTTCAGAATAAAAAAGCATTTATTGGATTTATTACCGGAGGGGATCCGGATTTGGAAACGACGGAAAAGCTTATCATCGAAATGGAAAAAGCCGGAGCAGACCTGATTGAAGTCGGCATACCCTTTTCGGACCCGACGGCGGAGGGCCCGGTCATTCAGGCGGCTAATATTCGTGCTTTGTCCGGGGGCTGTACAACAGACAAACTTTTTGATACAGTAAAACATGCAAGAAAAAAAGTGAAAGTACCGATTGTATTTTTAACCTATCTCAATCCGGTGTATACTTATGGTAAAGAAAAGTTTATGAAAAGATGTGTGGAATGCGGAATTGACGGTCTGATCATTCCGGACATGCCCTTTGAAGAAAAAAGCGAATTAAAAGAGGTCAGTGAAAAATATGATGTGGATATCATTTCCCTTATTGCACCGACATCCCATGGCCGTATCCGTACCATTGCTGCAGAAGCCAGAGGTTTTCTGTATGTGGTTTCTTCGATGGGAGTTACCGGGGTTCGCAGTAAAATTGAAACAGACATCGGTGCTATGGTGAAGCTTGTGCGGGAAAGTTCGGATATTCCGTGTGCTATAGGATTTGGGATTGCAACGCCGGAACAGGCCAGGGCGATGGCATCCGTTTCAGACGGAGCCATTGTAGGCAGCGCTATTGTTGAACTGATAGCCCGGCATGGACGGGACAGCATTGCCTGTGTTGCGGATTATGTGAAATCTATGAAGGCGGCAGTTATGGAAGCTTAAAGGAAAGTATTTTGAAGGATTAAAATAAAAAATGGAATAAAAACAGTGAAATGAACAAAAATAGGTATGGACAGATGTCTGTACCTATTTGTATTGTTCAGATGAAGGCGGAGGTAATTCAGAGATGATATATACAGTAACTTTTAATCCGGCACTGGATTATATTGTGCAGATTTCACAGTGGAATATCGGTGGTGTAAACCGGGCGGAAAATTCGGTAGTGAGAGCCGGAGGTAAGGGGGTCAATGTCTCTCTGGTATTGAAAAACCTTGGACATGAGAATACTGCACTGGGGTTTGCCGCTGGGTTCACCGGAAATCAGCTGATTAAAGAATTAACAGACCGGGGCTGCCCGGCAGACTTTATTTCGCTGGAACGGGGAATGACCCGGATTAATGTAAAGATCAGGGGCAGCCATGAAACGGAAATCAACGGTGAGGGGCCGGAAATCCCCGGGAATGCCGTTGAGACGCTGATGATGCAGTTGGATCAGACACGCGATGGGGATATTCTTGTTCTTTCCGGGAGCATTCCGGCATCGCTTTCTCCGGATATGTATGAACAGATTATGGAGGCACAACAGGGAAAAGATGTTAAGGTGGCGGTGGATGCCACCGGGGATTTACTGTTAAATGTTCTTAAATATCACCCGTTTCTGATTAAACCCAACCATCATGAGCTGGGAGAAATATTTCATGTGACGATAGCCGATAAAAAAGAAGCGGTGTATTATGGTGAGAAACTCAGGCAGATGGGGGCTGTCAATGTACTCATATCCATGGCCGGAGAAGGGGCTGTTTTGCTGGATGAAAAGGGTGGAATTCATGAAAGCGCTGCGCCGGAGGGAAAGGTTGTCAATTCTGTTGGCGCCGGGGATTCTATGGTTGCCGGATTTCTTGCCGGATATCTGGAAACAGGGAATTATGAAAGGGCTTTTCGCATGGGCGTTGCTGCAGGAAGCGCCAGTGCCTTTTCGGAAGGTCTGGCAACACGGGAAGAAACGGAAGCTTTGCAGGAGAAAACCTTTGGAGGAAAGGAGTAAAGGTTATGAAAATTGCAGCGCTGTTGAATCGGGACAGTATATTGTTGAAGGGCCGGGTTTCCGGAAAAAAAGCTGTTATCGACAGGATGGTCGGACTTATGGAAAAGGGCGGCCATCTTCGGGATGCGGAGAGCTATAAAAAAGCCGTATTTGAAAGGGAAGCCCAGGGGACGACAGGCATCGGCGAGGGGATTGCGATTCCCCATGCCAAGACGGCGGCTGTAAAAAGCCCGGGACTGGCAGCAATGACCTTGACGGAAGGGACAGAGTTTGAATCCCTGGACGGTCAGCCGGTACGCCTCATATTTATGATCGCTGCTCCGGATTCAAAGGATAATGTGCATCTGGAAGTATTGAGCCGTCTGTCGATGCTTCTTATGGATGACGGATTTCGAAGCCGTCTTATGGAAGCGGATACACCTGAAAGCTTTTTAAACGTGATTGATGCGGCAGAAGCTGAAAAATTTGGCTCCGGGGAAGAAGAAGACAAAGCGGACACAAAGGCAGGCGGTTTCCGGATTCTGGCAGTGACGGCCTGTCCAACGGGGATTGCCCATACCTATATGGCACAGGAAGCTCTGGAGCGTCAGGCGGCGCAAATGGGATATTCGATAAAAGTGGAAACCAACGGTTCGGGCGGTGTCAGGAACCGGCTGACACAGGAAGAAATTGAGGCGGCGGAATGTATTATTGTTACTGCCGATAAAAATGTGGAAATGTCCCGGTTTGACGGAAAACGGGTGATTCAGACAAGGGTATCCGAGGGTATTCACAAGCCTCAGGAGCTGATTGAAAAGGCTGTCAGCGGCCAGGTTCCCGTGTATCATTTTCACGGAGAGAGAAAGGCCGGTCCGGAAGAAGGGGAAGGTCTGAGCCGTGGATTTTATAAGGATCTGATGAATGGCGTCTCCCATATGCTTCCCTTTGTTATCGGTGGAGGCATTCTCATCGCTCTGGCCTTTCTTCTGGATGACTACCAGATCAATCCGGAAAACTTTGGCATGAATACGCCGGCGGCCGCCTTTTTTAAGACCATCGGCAGTCAGGCATTTGGATTTATGCTTCCGGTACTTTCCGGGTTTATTGCCATGAGTATTGCCGACAGACCGGGACTTGCGGTGGGGTTTGTGGGCGGTGCGACAGCCAATGCAGGATATACCTTTGGAAATGTCATGAACTACAGCGAAATGGCACCGGTCAGCTCCGGTTTTCTCGGCGCTCTTCTGGCCGGATTTATTGCCGGCTACATTGTCCGGCTTTTGCAGAGGATTTTTAACCGGCTGCCGGACAGTCTGGAGGGCATGAAACCAATGCTCATTTATCCCGTTGCCGGAATCGGAATGATAGGGTTTGTGATGGTTCTCATCAATCCCTTTGTGGGGGCGATGAATGTGGGAATGAATAACGCTCTGGCTTCCATGGGAGGAGCCAGCAAAGTGGTTCTCGGTGCGGTCCTGGGCGGCATGATGTCAATCGATATGGGAGGTCCTTTTAACAAAGCGGCCTATGTTTTCGGAACGGCATCGCTGGCCAGTGAGGGATTTGATATCATGGCGGCGGTGATGGCCGGCGGCATGGTGCCTCCGATTGCAGTGGCTCTCTGCGCCACATTTTTTAAAAACCGGTTTTCTTCGCGGGACCGTCAGTCCGCCTATGTAAACTATATTATGGGACTGTCTTTTATTTCTGAGGGAGCGATTCCCTATGCGGCAGCAGATCCATTGCGGGTCATTCCTTCGTGTGTTGCGGGATCGGCGGTTGCCGGTGCATTATCAATGGTTTTTGGCTGTGGTCTCAGAGCGCCCCATGGAGGTATTTTTGTCATACCGACAGTGACCCATCCGGTTCAGTATCTGATGGCTATTGCTGTCGGATCGGCAGTTGGCGCTCTTATCATGGGGGTTTTGAAAAAACCGGTCAATGAAAAATAAAGGAGAAGATTTTAATGAAAGAATTTAAATATATCATTCAGGATGAACAGGGGATTCATGCCAGACCGGCGGGGGTTCTTGTTAAAGCGGCAGGAGAATTTAAAAGTGATATTCAAATCAGTAAGGACGGAAAGCAGGGAGATTTAAAGCGGATTTTTGGCGTTATGGGCTTATGTGCCAAAAAAGGGGATGAGATCCGGGTAACGGTTTCCGGTGAAGATGAGGATGCTGCCGCAGAAAAAATCGAGGCCCTGTTCAAGGAGAATTTATAATATTATCCATCTTCCTATCCGTGTCGGAATATGGTAAAATATATCATACCATATAAAATGGAGGAGGATAAAACGTATGAGGAAAAAAATTGTATGGCTATTGGCGGGCGTTATGCTGCTGTCGGCAGTAATGCTTGGAGGATGCGGCGGCAAAAAAGTAACGGCAGAAAGTATTGTCCAAGAAGTGAACGCCAATATGGAAAAGGCAAAATCTTTCAGTGGTGATATGAATATGGATATGACCATGGGCTTTTCTGACGGCACTGAAGAACAGGAAATGGCGTTGAACATGGAAGGTACCCTTGAAGCGACCATCGATCCGGCAGTGACCCATATGAATATGACGATTGATATGGATCTGTTGGGAATGTCTGTGGATTCCGATATTTATACCCAGGTGGATGGAGATACCACAACAACGTATACCGGTGTTGCCGGCATGTGGACGAAGACAGAGCAGCCGACACCGGATACAGAAGGGGTGGAAGAACTTTATGCCGTTGTCAGTGACGGAAAGGATATGACGCTGGCTGAAAACACTGAAAAGGTCGGCGATAAAGAAGCCTATGTACTGACTTCTGTGATTACCGGAGAAGAACTCCAGGGAATGATGGAAGCAATGGGAGATATGACTCAGGGAATGGGCGTTGATATGTCCTCTATGGATGCCAATGTAACGATGAAAGTTTACAAAGACAGCATGATGCCTGCAACGATCAGTATTGATATGAACAGCGGTGAAGGCATTGAAGTTGAAGGTATCGTAATGAAATTATCCATGCTTATCACCGTGAACTATAATGAATTCAATACCATTGAAAGTATCACGATTCCTGAGGAAGCTCTGGCAGCCGAAGCATTGGACACAAGCGGCCTGATCGATGAAACGGCAGAAGTGCAGAAATAATGCAGTAATACCTAGTGAATCCGGGGAAAACCGGAATTTACAGGAAGATTAAAAATCTCTGTGCGGAGAAATCCGCATAGAGATTTTTTTTGAATGTGCGCCTGGCGGCGCACGTTTCTTATTTATTTTTCGTTATTCCTTTCCATCCGATGCACATAAATTCCCACCCAGATCTGAACGACCGAAGCGGCAGCCGCCATAATAAAGACGTATTCGGAGCCGAAAGCGGACCAGACAACGCCCATGACGGAAGAAATGACCACAGCCATAATATGGTCAACGCTTAAACCGACAGAGAGGGTTTTTGTAATCTCATTCGGGTTCACGGCCAGAGAACGCACCAGATAGGCATGGATCATATTTACCTGATCCATCATCATAGCGATGATATAGAGAATGCAGGCGATGATGAACATAACCTGTGTCTGAGGCAGGAAAGCGTCTTCGAATCCCTTTGCCAGAAAGGCCAGGATGAGGGAAATAGCGGCCAGATAGATACCTTCAAAAAAGAGGGTAAACCGCAGGCCTTTTTTATCCAGCATTTTTCCGATGAACCGGCTGAAAAATGTATTGGCAAAAGCGACAATGATAGAAAGGAGCGCCAGCATATCCGCACCCATATGCAGCAGTTCTACCATCAGCCACGGGCCGAAAACCAGTTTGATCCGCTTCTGGCAGCCGTAGGCAATGGTTACCAGATAGTAAGGTATGTATGCTTTACGAACAACGAACCGGGGGCTTTTACTTTCCGCCGGAGACGGCTTTGGAATATACTTACGCAGATAAATCAGGATAACGATGGCCGCAATGCCGAAAAGGGCGGCCAGTGCAAACGGAAGAATAACCGGTGTTTTAAATGAAAAAACATGACTGCGGAATCCGACAAAGACAACACAGGCCGTCAGCATAGTAAAGAGGTTGGATTTACTTTTGAAGTTTCCGATGGTCTGCCCGACTTCCCCTTCCCTGGCAAGGCTCATACCGATGGAATCATTCAGAGGCATGAACAGGTGCTGGCCAAAAGAATTAATGAACAGGCAGATAAGCATCAGGCTATAGCCCGGAGAAAAGCATCCCATGACAACCAGACCGATGACAAATAAAATCTGGGAAACAATAGAAATCGTTACATCGGAAAAACCGGCCAGGGCAGAAATAATAAAAGCGCAGAGAATGCCCGGTGTTTCTCTCGGAATTTCAATGAAGCCCCTTTGGGAACTGGTGACGTTGTAAACCTCCTTAAAATAGTTTGAGTAATTTGCAGAACTGAGACCTAGGGCCACAGCGATCAGGCAGAGCGCAATGGTGAAGAGCCGCACTGCCCTTTTGTGTGTTGATGTATTCATAACAGAAAATCCCCTTTCTTAATAAAATAAAAATACCACTTTTCCGGCTATTTTACAAGATTTTCCGGCTGAGGGTACTGTTGTGGTATTCCGGGGAAAAGGTCACATCCTCACCGAAATATTCCGGTGGAATGAAAGCTCTGGCTTCTTCTTCGGTGGCAAATTCCACTTCGGCGAGAAGGAGTCCCTGAAACTTTCCGTGGAAGATATCCATTTCAATGGTCAGGTGGTCGCCCAAAGGAATTTTGTACCGGGTTTTGGTTATGATATTGCCATCACATTTTTCCAGAAGATGATGATAGGAAGCTTCATCCAGAGGAAGGTTTTCTTCCCTGCGGACCATAAATCCTTTGGATTTGTAAGTCAGATAATAATCCTTATCCTGACGGCGGACACGGATGACAGGATTAGTATTGAGGTATGCCTGTTCAATCTCGTGGGAGGGGTAATCGGACAGGTCAAAAGGTAAGTCATGAATCAGATATTTGCGTTCAATTTCATTTCCCATAAACATAAGCCTCTTTTCTTTTTATTCATTTATAAAAAGTATACTGTCTGTTCCGGTAAATTTCAAGGCCACCGGATATCTAGAATTTACCATTATAATATTTCACCACCGGCAAATACTAGTATCAGAATAAGTCAGAGATACTTATTCAAAATACTTTGGAGGTGAAGAAAATGTCAAACAACAGTGGAACAGGTTCTAACGGAAGCCGTATGGAAGTACCTCAGGCAAAGGATGCCATGGATAAATTTAAAATGGAAGTTGCCGGAGAAATCGGTGTCAATTTAAAAAGTGGTTATAACGGTGATTTAACTTCTGCAGAAGCAGGTTCTGTTGGCGGTGAAATGGTTCGACGCATGATCCGCAGACAGGAAGAACAGATGTCCGGTCAGAACTAATCTGAAAAGAGATATCATGGGTTAGGTGAAGGCAGTCTCCGAAAGTCAGGCAATGACAGAGTTGCAGCTCTCGGGGGCTGCTTTTGTTTTCGTAAAAAAACAGAGGTTTAAATATTGTTATTTATTTGCCAAAGGGGGAAGGGTATGATAAAATTTAACTATTAAGGAGAGAAGGTTTCTCGAAGACAGAGAAGAATGGAGGAAAAGGTTATGGTAGAACCAGATATTAGAAACATCGTTGTTGCGGGGGCAGGGTTGATGGGAGCTATTATTGCCCAGTCTTTTCCACAGTATGATGTACATACGACACTGTACAGCAATTGTGAGGCTGATTTTGAACGTGCGCGGCAGATTGTGGCAAATTGTCATAAAACCCTGATTGAAAACGGGGTATTGACCGAAGAAAAATCCAGAGAGATTCAGGATGCCCTTGTATATACGGTGGATACGGAGTGTTTCCGGAATGCCCAGTTGGTGATCGAAGCGATTCCGGAGGATATCCAGATAAAGGAAAGCTTTTATAAGATGATCAGCGGCATCGTTCCGGAAGACTGTATTATTGCATCCAACACATCGGCGATTTCTATTAATGAACTGGCCAAATTTGTAGACAGACCGGAGCGGTTCTGTGGAACCCATTATCTGAATCCGGCCCATATTATTCCGCTGGTGGAAATTACCCGGGGTGAGCAGACGGCCCAGCATACGGTGGATAAGTTGCATCAGGTGTTTACAGACATGGGGAAAAAACCGGTTATTTTGAAAAAGGACGTGAAAGGATTTCTTTCGAACCGGCTTCAGTTTGCCCTTCTGAGAGAAGCGACCCATCTCGTTGAAAGCGGTGTGGCCACACCGGAGGACATTGACCGGGTGCTGAAGTATGGCAATGGACTTCGCTATACCTGCTCCGGTCCGTTTAAGATTGTGGATCTGGGCGGTATGGAGGTATTTAACTCCGTGGCAAAATATTTATATCCGGATTTGAGTGATGAAAAGGTTCAGAATAATCTTCTGCAGTCTATGGTCGATGAAGGAAGACATGGAATTTCCAATGGCAAGGGCTTTTATACCTATACCGAAGAATCCGCTGTTGAAGAGGAAAAGGAAAGAGATTCCAAAATGATCAAAATTTTATATAATTAAGAAGTGATTCTGCTAAAAAGGCCTGTTTTCAGGCCTTTTTTTATGAAAATTTTCAAATTCGCCTATTTACATATGATTTTCCTTATTATATACTATAGATTAAAGTGCATAAAAATGCTCTCATGCATTTTTTATATAAGGAGGAATATAAATATAATGAGTGTACAAGTAGAAAAGTTAGAAAACAATATGGCGAAACTGACTGTTGAAGTCGCTGCTGAAGAGTTTGTTGCTGCAACAACAAAGGCATATAATAAAAATAAAAATCAGATTTCTGTACCGGGTTTCAGAAAAGGTAAAGTGCCTCAGGCTATGGTTGAAAAAATGTACGGACCAAGCATCTTCTATGAAGAAGCTGCAAACTATGTCATTCCTGGCGCTTATGAAGCAGCAGCGAAAGAATCCGGTCTGGATATTACATCCTATCCGGAAATCGACGTTGTAGAAATGGAAAAAGGTAAAGCTTTCATCTTCACAGCGACTGTTGCTCTGAGACCGGAAGTTGAACTGGGCGCATACAAGGGCGTTGAAATCGAAAAAGTCATGACAGAAGTGACAGATGAAGATATGGAAGAAGAAATCAAAAAAGTTCAGGAACAGAACTCCAGAGAAGTGACTGTAGAACGTGCTGCTGAAAACGGCGATACAGTGATGATCGACTATGCAGGTTCCGTGGATGGCGTTGCCTTTGATGGCGGCACAGCAGAAGGACAGGCACTGGTTCTTGGTTCCGGTACATTTATTCCAGGCTTTGAAGAACAGCTGATCGGTGCAGCAGCAGGTGCGGATGTGGATGTTAACGTTACATTCCCGGAAGAATATCATGCAAAAGATTTAGCAGGCAAAGCTGCTTTATTCAAAGTTAAAGTACACGAAGTTAAAACAAAAGAATATCCGGAAGTTGATGATGAATTCGCACAGGATATTTCTGATTTCGAAACACTGGCTGAATATAAAGAAGACCTGAAAAAACGTCTTGAAGAACGTAAGGCTGAAACAGCAAAGGCTGAAAGACAGCAGAAGGTTATGGACGTTGTTGTGGGTGCAGCGAAAATGGATATTCCGGAAGCTATGGTTAAAAAGAGCACAGATGATATGATGAATCAGTATGCTCAGGATCTTGCAGCTCAGGGACTGAATATGGATATCTATTTCCAGTACACAGGAATGACACCACAGCAGTTAGCTGAACAGATGAAACCACAGGCGCTGGCAAATATTAAGAACCGTCTTGTTCTTGATGCCATTGCTGCTGCAGAAAATATTGAAGTTACCGATGAAGATATCGAGGCTGAAATCCAGAGACTTGCTGAAACATGGAAAATGGAAGCAGACAAAGTCAGAGAATATATGGACATTGATCTGATGAGAAAAGATATGTCTGCACAGAAAGCTCTTGATATGATTACAGATGCTGCTGTAGAAAAATAATCAGCCTGATTTAAACAGGAGGAATGAAATTTGAGTTTAGTACCTTATGTCATTGAACAGACGAGCAGAGGCGAGCGGTCCTATGATATTTATTCCAGACTGCTGAAAGACCGTATTATTTTCCTTGGAGAAGAAGTTACGGATGTTTCTGCCAATCTGATTGTGTCCCAGTTATTGTTCCTGGAGTCTGAAGATCCGGGAAAGGATATTAGTCTTTATATTAACAGTCCGGGCGGCTCAGTAACGGCCGGAATGGCGATCTATGATACGATGCAGTATATCAAATGCGATGTGTCTACGATTTGCATGGGAATGGCTGCCAGCATGGGAGCGTTCCTTCTGGCCGGAGGTACAAAAGGAAAACGTATGGCTCTGCCGAATTCCACAATTATGATTCACCAGCCGGCTGGCGGCGCTCAGGGCCAGGCGACAGAGATTAAGATTGTGGCAGAGCAGATTCTGAAGACAAAAAAACGTCTGAATGAGATTCTGGCCGCAAATACGGGAAAACCTCTTGAAATGATTGAGCAGGATACAGAGCGGGATAATTACATGACAGCCGAGGAAGCGATGGCTTACGGTCTGGTCGACAAAGTAATTTCCAGCAGATAGTATTTTATAGAAAGCCGGAGGTGTCATTTATGGCTGGACGCATGGAGGACAAAAAAGTCCCAAGATGCTCTTTCTGCAATAAAACCCAGGACCAGGTCCGAAAGTTGATCGCAGGCCCGAATGCATTTATCTGTGATGAATGTATCGGGATATGTTCAGAAATTATTACGGAAGAGTTTGAGGAAGAGGAGGATATTTCTGAAGGTATTCGTCTCATGAAACCAAAGGAAATTAAAGCCTTTCTCGATGACTATATCATTGGACAGGATGATGCAAAGAAAACGTTGGCGGTTGCTGTTTATAATCACTATAAGCGGATTATGGCAGATAAGGATTCCGAAGTGGAGCTTCAGAAGAGCAATGTGCTTCTGATGGGACCGACGGGCTCCGGAAAAACATTACTGGCTCAGACGTTGGCCAAGATGCTGAATGTACCTTTTGCGATTGCGGATGCAACCGCATTAACAGAGGCCGGCTATGTGGGAGAAGATGTGGAAAATATTCTGCTGAAGCTTCTCCAGGCAGCCGATTATGATGTGGACCGGGCCGAATACGGCATTATTTATGTCGATGAGATTGATAAAATTACACGTAAGTCGGAAAATGTTTCGATAACCCGGGATGTTTCCGGCGAAGGTGTTCAGCAGGCATTGCTGAAAATTCTTGAAGGAACCGTGGCTTCGGTTCCGCCCCAGGGTGGACGTAAGCATCCTCATCAGGAATTTATACAGATTGATACAACTAATATTCTGTTTATATGTGGCGGGGCCTTTGATGGTCTTGAAAAGATCATCCAGTCCAGAATCGGTCAGAAAGGCATCGGTTTTGGATCGGAGCTTCGACAGAGTGAGGATGAAGCCAATATTGGTGAATTATTCCGTCAGACGCTGCCGGAAGATCTCATAAAATTTGGATTGATTCCGGAATTTGTGGGCCGTGTGCCGGTATGTGTGGCGCTGGATTTACTGGATGAGGATGCCCTTGTTCAGATTCTGACTCAGCCAAAGAGTGCCCTGGTAAAACAATATCAGCGGTTGTTTGAGCTGGACGGCGTGCATTTAAATTTCGAAGCGGATGCTGTCCGCGAAGTGGCACGGCGTGCATTTGAACAGAAGACCGGTGCCCGTGGACTTCGTGCAATTATCGAAGAAACCATGATGGATATTATGTATCAGATTCCGTCGGAAGAGTTGGTGGATTCCTGTACGATTACAAAAGATGTTGTGGACGGACAGGGAGAGCCGGTTTTAACATACGGTGAAAAGATACCTGTGAAGCGTGTCACAGGAAAAAAAGCGGCACCGAAGAGCAGCGGTGAGATTGCTTAAAACTGGAAAGTAGTTAAGGGCTGTACCAGGGGGTACAGCCTGCTTTTATTATCAGAAAGTGGTGCGAAAGATGAATAATATATGTTTAGATTTACCGGTAATCGCCTTAAGAGGACTGACCATACTCCCGAATATGATTGTTCATTTTGAAGTGAGCCGTGAGCGGTCAAAGGCGGCGATTGAAGCAGCGATGGCAAAGGATCAGAATATTCTGCTTATTACTCAGAAAGAGATTGAAGTGGAAGAACCGGGCAGAGAAAATCTGTATGATTTCGGAACAGTGGCTAAAATTAAGCAGCTGGTTAAGCTTCCGAAGGATTCTCTGCGTGTCATGGTGGAAGGAACCTACAGAGCCCATTTGGATAATCTGGTCAGTACGTATCCGATGCTTGAAGCCGAAGTTACGGTTTTTGATAAAACGATATGTGAAATCGGCGAACTGGAAAAGGCGGGGTATGTCCGTTATATTCATGAACTCCTTCAGAATTATGCGGCCCAGAATCCGAATTTCAGTGTGGAGCTGGTGCGTCAGCTCCTTGAGGAGGAAGATCTGCTGAAGCTGGTAGATCAGTTGTGTACCAATCTGCCAATGGAATATAAAGAACGGCAGAAATGTCTGGAAGCGGTTGATTTACAGATGCGTTTTGAAAATCTCGTGGATTTCATGAACCGGGAAATTG
>DBGCEW010000168.1:0-24205 GCA_048357495.1 Frisingicoccus sp. | reverse complement strand
GGATTGCTCAGATTCGGCTCGATTATCCGGAGGCTTCACTTGTTGAATTAGGAAAGTTATTGTCAACTCCTGTGGGTAAGTCCGGTGTGAATCACCGCTTACGAAAGTTAAGCATGATGGCAGATGAATTGAGGACTGGGAATTAACGAGAGGTAGAAAGGCAAGGTACAGTTTATTATGATTTCAAAAAGCATGACTATTAATATTCCGAAAGGATTGGAAGCGCGTCCGGTAGCATTACTGGTACAGGTGGCGAGTCAGTACGAAAGCAGTATTTACGTGGAGATCCAGGAAAAAAAGGTTAATGCTAAAAGTATCATGGGAATGATGAGTCTGGGACTGGCAGAGGGTGAGGAGATCACCATTATTGCAAACGGCCCGGATGAAGAAGATGCAGTAAGTGCGATTGACAAATATATATCAAAGCAACAATAGTTTTAGTGACGTCCCGAAATCGAAGGTGTATTCAAGGCACCTTCGATTTTCTAAAAATTAGACATAAGAAGACCATACATGTGAGAGATTGAGACGAAATGGAGGAATTGGGATGGAAGAAAAGGAAATCAAGAAATTTAAAAAGGTCCTGGTTGCAAACAGAGGAGAAATTGCGATTCGTATTTTCCGTGCTTTAAATGAGCTGGGAATCGGAACTGTGGCAATTTTTTCGAAAGAGGATAAGTATGCATTGTTCCGTACAAAAGCGGATGAAGCATATCTTTTGAACCCGGACAAGGGACCTGTAGACGCTTATCTGGATATCGATGAGATTATTCGTATTGCAAAGAATCATCAGGTCGATGCGATTCATCCGGGATACGGATTTTTATCTGAGAATCCATATTTTGCAGAAGCCTGTGAAAAAAGCGGTATTACATTTATCGGACCTTCCGCAGATATGATGCGCGCTATGGGGGATAAGATTTCCTCTAAAAAAATGGCAATTGCTGCAGAAGTGCCGACAATACCTGGTATTGATAAAGCGGTGGAAAGCTATGAAGAGGTCGTTGAAGCCGCAGATTTTATCGGCTATCCGGTCATGCTGAAAGCTTCCAATGGCGGTGGCGGCCGCGGTATGCGTATTGTCAATTCCAAAGATGAACTGGAAAAGGCTTACAGAGAAGCCAGAGAAGAATCCAGAAAAGCATTTGGCGATGAGCAGATTTTTATTGAGAAATATCTGAGAAGTCCGAAACATATTGAAGTGCAGATTATTGCCGATAAATATGGTAATGTTGTACATCTTTATGACCGTGACTGTTCTGTACAGCGCCGTCATCAAAAGGTTGTGGAATATGCTCCGGCATTTACCGTACCGGATGAAGTGCGTCAGGAGATTTTTGACAGTTCCATTCGTCTGGTAAAAAAAGTGGGTTACCGCAATGCGGGAACATTGGAATTTCTTGTAGATGACCAGAACCACCCTTATTTTATTGAAATGAACCCGAGAATCCAGGTAGAGCATACCGTTTCTGAAATGATTACAGGCATTGATATCGTTCAGTCTCAGATCATGGTTGCCGAAGGTTATCCTCTGGATTCCGAAGAAATTGATATTCCGAATCAGGACGCTGTTCAGGTGAACGGTTACTCGATCCAGACACGTATTACAACGGAGGATCCGGCAAATAACTTCCTTCCGGATACAGGACGTATCAACGTATACCGTTCCGGTTCCGGTGCAGGTCTTCGTCTGGATGGTGGAAACGCTTATTCCGGCGCAGAGATTCTTCCATATTATGACAGCCTTCTCGTAAAGGTTATTTCCCATGACCGTACATTTATCGGCGCAATTCGAAAATCTCTCCGTGCTTTAAAAGAAATGCGTATCCGTGGCGTTAAGACCAATATTCAGTTCCTGATCAATGTGCTTAATCATGAGACCTTCCAGAGTGGAAAATGCTATACAACATTTATTGAAGAAACACCGGAGCTGTATGATTTACAGAAGGTACAGGACAGAGCGACAAAGATTCTGGAGTTTATCGGAGACAAGATCGTGAATCCTCAGAATGGGGACAAGCCGGTACTGGAGCCGCACCATATGCCGGTTTATGATGCGGACAAGCCGATCTGGGGTGCCAGAGACGAATTCCTGAAGCTGGGTGCGGAAGGATTTACCCAGAAAATCCTGAAGGATAAAAAGCTTTATGTTACAGATACAACGATGCGTGATGCCCAGCAGTCTCTTTTTGCAACCCGTATGCGTACAAGAGATATTGTTGACGGCGCTTATGCAGCCAATGCCTTTCTTGCCAATGCCTTTTCTGCTGAAGCATGGGGCGGAGCGACCTACGATACGGCTTACCGTTTCCTGAAAGAATCTCCATGGCGCCGTCTGTCGGAGCTGAGAAAACGTATGCCGAATACGCTGCTTCAGATGCTCCTGCGTGCTTCCAATGCGGTAGGATACAGTAACTATCCGGATAATGTGGTTCAGGAATTTATCCGTATTTCCGCAGACCGTGGTATCGATGTTTTCCGTATTTTTGACAGTCTGAACTGGACAGAAAACATGAAGATGCCTGTAGAAGAAGCATTAAAGACCGGAAAGATTGTTGAAGGTACGATTTGTTATACCGGTGACATTTCCAATCCGAATGAAGTTAAATACACATTGGACTATTATATGAATAAAGCCAGAGAAATTGAGGCTATGGGCTGTCATATCCTGACCATTAAGGATATGGCCGGACTGCTTAAACCATATGCAGCAAAGACTCTGATTACAGAGCTGAAAAAAGAGCTGAAGATTCCTGTGAATTTACATACCCATGACACAACGGGCAGCGGTGTCAGCACAGTGCTGATGGCAGCAGAGGCCGGCGTGGATATTGCGGATATGGCGATTGAGTCCATGAGCTCCCTGACCAGCCAGCCATCCATGAATACGATCGTTGCAACACTTCATGGAACAGACAGAGATACCGGACTGGATTCTACCGAACTTCATGAACTCAGCGAATACTATGCCCGTGTGCGTGAAGCTTACAAACCTTTTGAAAGCGGTATGTATTCTCCGAATTCAGAAATTTATAAATATGAAATTCCGGGCGGACAGTATTCCAACCTTTTGGCTCAGGTAAAGGACATGGGTGAAAAGGACCGTTTCGATGATATTAAGGGTCTCTACAAACAGGCCAACGATCTTCTCGGAAATATTGTGAAGGTAACACCGACCTCTAAAGTTGTCGGGGACCTGGCAATCTTTATGTTTAAGAACGAATTAAATCAGGATAATATCCTGACAGACGGAAAAGATCTTTCCTATCCGGAATCCGTTGTGGAATATTTCAAGGGAATGATCGGACAGCCGGATGGCGGTTTTCCGGAAGAATTCCAGAAAATTGTTCTGAAAGGGGCAGAGCCGATCAGTGTACGTCCGGGAACATTGCTGGAAAGTGTTGATATGCCGGGAATTGAAAATTACCTGAAGGGTAAATTTGATCTGAGTGGTTTCACTCCGCTGGAAGTTCGTCAGAAGGCGGTAAGTTATGCCCTCTATCCAAAAGTATATGAAGATTATTGTGTGCATCTGGAAGCCTATAACGATGTATCCCAGTTAGAGAGCAGCGTTTATTTCTACGGCTTAAAACCGAGAGAAGAAACGACGGTAACGATCGGACAGGGTAAAACACTCATTATCAAATATATTGGTAAAACACCGGCAAACAGCGATGGTAAATGTACCCTGACCTTTGAAGTAAACGGTGCGGTACGTGAAGTTGTCATTGAAGATAAGAATGAAATGGTTCATGTCAATCGACGTCCGAAAGCAGATAAATCTGAGCCAAGACAGATTGGTTCCACCATTCCTGGAACGGTATGCCAGATTTTTGTTAAGGAAGGCGATAAAGTGGATGTCAACACACCGCTTCTTGTTGTTGAGGCGATGAAGATTGAAACAACCATTGTTTCAAAAACAGCAGGTGTTGTTGAGAAGATTTATGTATCTGAAGGAGAGAAAGTGAATTCTGAAGATTTACTTGTATCTTTTAAACTGTAATTCAATGAAATAAATAAAAATACCCTCCGGTTTTGATGATGCAAAGGATTCAGAAATACCGGAGGGATTTTTTTCGTTCTTTACAAGCAATATTTTTGTGCGTATAATACTATTGGAATTTACATCGGAAGATGCAGATCAGAGAAACTTAAACTAAGATAAAATTATGGCTTGTCATTCAATGATATGGGCTGAATAATGGAAAGGATTGGACATGGGCGGATTTTTTGGCGTTACATCAAAAAAGGATTGTGTTGTAGACTTATATTTTGGAGTGGATTATCATACCCATCTGGGAGCCAGAAGAGGCGGATTGGTTGTTTGCGGTGAAAAAGGTTTCCAGAGGGCTATTCATAATATTGAGAATTCACCATTTCGTTCCAAATTTGAAAAGGACATTGATGAGTTTAAGGGAAGTATTGGCATTGGCTCCATTTCTGATAGTGAACCGCAGCCGTTGATGGTGAATTCCCATCTTGGATCATTTGCGATTACGACGGTTGGCCGGATGAATAACATGGAAGAATTGAAAGAAAAGTGTTTTGCCTTCGGTACCACCCAGTTTCTGGAGATGAGCGCAGGGAAAATTAACACTACAGAGCTGGTTGCGGCCCTTGTGAATCAGAAAGACAGTATTGCGGAAGGACTTGCCTTTGCCCAGGAAGTGATCGATGGCTCCATGAGCATTCTGATTATGACTCAGGAAGGTATTTACTGTTCCCGTGACAGACTTGGACGGACACCGGTCATTATTGCGAAAAAAGAAGATGCTTATTGTGTGACCTTTGAGTCTTCGGCTTTTCTCAATCTGGGTTATCATCATGTGAAAGATCTGGGACCGGGAGAAATTGTATTTATCAATCCTGAAAAATATGTTGTATTGAAGGAGCCGGGAAAAGAAATGCGCATGTGTGCATTTTTATGGGTTTATTACGGTTATCCGACATCCACTTATGAAGGTCATAATGTTGAAGTGATGCGAAATAACTGCGGCAAGGAGATGGCAAAGCGTGATGATGTGGATGTGGACATTGTTGCCGGTGTTCCGGATTCCGGTATCGCCCATGCTGTCGGATATTCAAATGAGGCCCATAAACCCTATGGAAGACCTTTCATTAAGTATACGCCGACCTGGCCACGGTCCTTTATGCCTCAGAATCAGGTAGAACGGAACCTGATCGCAAAGATGAAATTGATTCCGGTTCAGGAAATGATTAAAGATAAACGGCTGCTGCTCATTGATGACTCGATTGTCCGCGGGACACAGCTTGGAGAAACCACAGAATTTTTATATGACTCCGGCGCCAAAGAGGTCCATGTGCGTCCGGCCTGCCCTCCGATTATGTTCGGATGTAAATATTTGAATTTTGCCCGGTTCAAATCCGAGATGGACCTGATTTCCCGCAGAGTTATCCGGGATTTTGAAGGAACCGATGAGGTCAGTCTTGAGGTGCTGCAGGAATATGCGGATCCGGACAGTGAAAAATATAAAAAAATGGTCGATGAAATCTGCAGACAGCTGAATTTTACATCTCTGGATTTTGCAAGACTTGACGAGCTGGAAAAAGCCATTGGTATTGAGCCGTGCAAGCTTTGTACTTATTGCTGGAACGGCAAAGAATAAATTCACATAAGAGGGGAGAATGTTTATGGATAGTGGGATGTTTATCGGGACTTGGTGGTCGCTGGTACCGCCGTTGCTGGCCATTGTGCTGGCGCTTGTGACAAAGGAGGTCTACAGTTCCCTGTTTATCGGTGTTGCCTTCGGCGCACTGCTTTATACCGGATTTCAGCCCTGGGACGCTTTTGTTGCCTTTTTTGACATCATGAAAGACAGCATAAATCTGAACATACTGATTTTCGATGTTCTGCTCGGCATGATCATCGTGCTGATGGCAAAATCCGGAGGCTCTGCGGCCTATGGAAACTGGGCGGGAAAAAAGATTAAGTCCAAACGGAGCGCACTCCTTGCAACAACGGGACTGGGCGTGTTGATTTTTGTCGATGATTACTTTAACTGTCTGACCGTCGGTTCTGTAATGCGTCCTGTGACAGACCGGTTTAAGGTTTCCAGGGCAAAACTTGCTTACATTATTGATGCCACAGCAGCGCCGGTATGTATTATTGCGCCGGTTTCAAGCTGGGCGGCGGCGGTAAATTCCTATGTGCCGGCGGATGCGGGGATTACAGGATTTCAGCTGTTTTTAAGAACCATTCCTTATAATTTATATGCTCTGCTCACATTGGCCATGGTTCTGTATATTGCCGTCAGCGGCTTTGATTTTGGTTTGATGAAAAAGCACGAAATCAATGCAGCAAAGGGAGACCTGTTTACTTCCGGAGCGGAAGAGTTTGAGCAGGTGAATCCGGAGGAGGTGTCTTCCAGAGGACGGGTGCTGGATTTAATTCTTCCGGTCGCCGTGCTGATTGTCTGTGCGGTGGGAGCCATGATTTATACCGGATTTCTCGGTGGCGCCACCGATATTATTACAGCTTTTGCCGGCTGTGACGCGGAAACCAGTCTTATTTTTGCAACATTTGTAACGATTATGTTTATGCTGGTTCTCTATCTGCCGCGCAAAGTTGTTACTTTTAAAGGATTTATGGACAGCTTTGTGGAAGGCTTCCGTCTCATGATTCCGGCGGTGGCTATTTTGATTTTTGCCTGGTCCTTAAAGGGGGTCGGCGATGCCCTGGGAATTGCCGGATTTGTTGAAAGCGTGGTAGGCAGCAATGCTTCAGCCAGCATATTTATTCCGGCGATTATGTTTATGATAGCCATTTTCCTTGCCTTTTCGACAGGAACGAGTTGGGGAACCTTTGCTATTCTCGTACCGATTGTTACAGCAATGTTTTCGGGAACAGCAAATCTCGAGATGATGGTCATCGCTGTATCCGCAGTGCTTGCAGGGGCTGTCTGCGGGGATCATGTATCTCCGATTTCTGACACAACGGTTATGTCTTCAGCAGGGGCCCAGAGTAATCATATGAACCATGTTTCCACCCAGATGCAGTATGCAGCGGTGGTTGCCGTGGTATGTATTGCCGGTTATCTGATCGCCGGAGTTTCAAAATCCTGGATCATATCCCTTGGACTGAGCCTGGCGTTGCTCTTTATTACCCTTACGGTGATAAAAAAACGGACAGAAGGCAAAGAGGGTTGAAGTGATGGTGAAAATTGATGTGCCTTATATCAGCCAGAAGGGAAAATACCCGACAGGATGTGAGAGTGTATCTGCCGTGATGCTGCTGCAGTTTCTGGGGTATAACCTGACCGTGGACGATTTTATTGAAAGCTGTCTGGAGTGCAGAGGGTTTGAAATCAGAGAGGGCCGGCTTTACGGACCGGATCCGAATCAGCATTTTTGCGGAAGCCCTTACAGTGAGGATGACTTCGGCTGTTATGCGCCGGTGATTAAAAAAGCGCTGGAGAAGGCGGTTGACGGGCACTACACGATTATGGACGAGACGGGAAAACCGATAGAATGGCTGCTGGAAAATTATATCGACAAAGGGATGCCGGTAATTTTCTGGGCGTGTATTGATATGCGGGAGCCTGTTGTCGGCCCTGAATGGAGGCTTCTGGACAGCGGCGAGAAATTCACCTGGATATCCAATGAACACTGTATGCTTCTCGTCGGCTATGATACTGAGGGATATTACTTCAATGACCCTTACGAAGGTCACGGAGTCATTCATTATCCGAAAGAACTGGTAGAAAACCGGCATAAAGCCCAGTATGGGATGGCTGTGGGTGTCTGCAGGAAATAGTCAGAACCCCTCTCCTTCATGGAACTGTGAAATGTTTCATGAAGGAGAGGGGTTCTTTTTTAGCGGTCAAACTTTTCAGCTTATATGCATCCAGTGTTCATAGTCTTCTGTAATTTCCTGAACGGTATTGATGAACAGAGAGGTATGGTAACCATCGGCAACAAGATGCTGCAGATAAGCGGAAAATGGCAGAAGGATTTCCCCGTTTTGTTCAAAATATTTTCCAAAAAGGACAATGGGGAAGAGGAGGGGCGATTTCATCGGTGTATCATAGCTCTGGGAGGTGTAGGAAACCCAGGGAACACAGGAAATCGGTGTGAAATTGTCCGGCTTTCCCGGTTTGGTTTTGACGCCTTTGACATCCTTCCATGTTTCCATATCTTTCACGCAGTTTTTATAAAAGACAGAAAAATCTTTGTTGTATTCGGACCAGATATCGGAGAAGGTATGGTCATCTTCATGAAAAATCGTATAGGAAGGGTGACATTCATCCCAGTAGCCAAGACGTCCGTCGCTGTCATGGGCCATGCGCATTTCCTTCTGACGGTTGACAGCGGTGGATATGACGTAAAGGAAGACCGGGTAGAAGCGCAGTCCCCGGTCTTTCACTTCCTTTAAAAGACGGGTAATAGTGATATTTACATTGAGTGTGTAGCTGGAACGGACAAGGGTGCGGTAATAGTCATAATGGTCTTTGCGTTCCCAGTTGTCCATATCGATTAAATGAAAAGCCATAAAAATTCCTCCTGATTTAGAATATTTTCTGATTATGATAAAGGTTGACAGTGTTGCATAAAATGACCTATAATATACTTAACAAGGTAGCCGGAAGGTGAGTGCACTTCACCCGTCCCGGCAATAAGTAGTAAACTAAGAATAGCCGTTCCTAAACTTTGACGAGAGCAGGACGGCTATTTCTTATTTTTCAGATTCAGAATTGCTACAATCAGCAGCGCAACGGTCAGGATGACCATAAATTCTTCGTATGTAGTCATAAGCACCATCACCTTCCGCAAGGTCTCGGAACGGGTGGGAGCACGTTCACCGGCTGTCCAGGTAAACATAATAGTATGTATATTGTAGTACCAGGTTCTTTATATTGCAATAGGGTATTAGCACTTGGTTTTTGGATTTATATCGTTTATAATTGGAAGAATAACTACAGACAGTATCAATAAATAATAAAGGTGAGATTCGATGGCATTTACCCATTTACATGTGCATACGGAATACAGTTTACTGGATGGTTCCAATAAAATTAAAGAACTGGTAGCCCAGACGAAGGCGCTGGGTATGGACAGTGTGGCGATTACGGATCATGGCGTGATGTACGGTGTGATTGATTTTTACAGAGCGGCCAAGGCGGCGGGCATCCGTCCGGTCATCGGGTGCGAGGTTTATGTCGCACCAAATTCCCGGTTTGATAAAGCGGGGCAGCAGGACAATAAATATAATCATTTGGTGCTTCTTGCAGAGAATAATACGGGATATCATAATCTGATGAAGCTGGTGTCCCGGGGCTTTACGGAAGGATTTTATTATAAGCCGAGGGTGGATATGGAACTGCTCCGGGAATATCACGAAGGGATTATTGCTCTGAGTGCCTGTCTGGCGGGAATTGTGCCGGAATATATCCAGAAAGGCCTCTATGAAGATGCAAAGCTTAAGGCACTGGAACTGGAAGCAGTTTTCGGAAAGGATAATTTCTTCCTGGAGCTTCAGGACCATGGGATTCCGGCCCAGAAAACTGTGAATCAGAGTCTTATCCGGATGAGTCAGGAGACGGGCATCGGTCTGGTGGCCACCAATGATATTCATTATACGTATGCGGAAGATGAGAAGTCTCATGACATCCTCCTCTGCATTCAGACCGGAAAGAAGGTTGCCGATGAAGACCGGATGCGTTATGAAGGCGGACAGTATTATGTGAAATCGGAAGAAGAAATGCGAAAGCTTTTTCCTTATGCGAAGGAAGCCTGTGACAATACGCAGTGGATTGCCGACCGGTGTCAGGTGGATATTGAATTCGGTAAATATAAGCTGCCGGAATTTCCTGTGCCGGAGGGCTATGATGCCTGGAGTTATCTGAAGGAACTGACATGGACCGGGCTGGAACGCCGTTATGGGAATCCGGACAAAACGCTGAAAGACCGGTTGGAATACGAATTAAATACCATTAAGGATATGGGGTTTGTGGATTATTTTCTGATTGTGTGGGATTTTATCCATTATGCCAAGAGTCAGGGGATTGCGGTTGGGCCGGGCCGTGGTTCGGCGGCGGGAAGTCTGGTGTCCTACTGTCTGGAAATTACAGACCTTGATCCGATTAAATACAGCCTGCTTTTTGAGCGCTTTCTGAATCCAAACCGTGTGACGATGCCGGATATTGATGTGGATTTCTGTTATGAGCGGCGTCAGGAAGTCATAGATTATGTGGTGGAGAAATACGGAAAGGACCGGGTCGTTCAGATTGTAACCTTTGGTACCATGGCAGCCCGGGGGGTTATCCGGGATGTGGGCCGGGTGCTTGATCTGCCCTATGCCCAGGTAGACTCGGTAGCAAAGATGATTCCTGCCGAGTTAAATATTACGATAGACCTGGCATTGAAAAAAAATCCCGAATTAAGACGGATTTATGAACAGGATTCGGTGATTCATGAGCTCATCGATATGTCCAAACGTCTGGAAGGACTGCCGAGACATACATCGACCCATGCAGCAGGGGTCGTGATCAGTCCGAAGGCGGTGGATGAATATGTGCCCCTTTCAAGAGGTGTGGACGACTGTGTGACCACCCAGTTTACGATGACAACACTGGAGGAGCTTGGCCTTCTGAAGATGGATTTTCTTGGCCTCCGGACGCTGACGGTTATTCAAAATGCTGTAAAACTGATTAACCGTCACCGGGAAAAGCCTCTGGATATTTATGACATTGATTCGGGGGATCCGAAGGTTTATGAAATGATTGCCGCCGCAAAAACCGAAGGGGTTTTTCAGCTGGAAAGCGGTGGGATGAAGGGCTTCATGAAGGAACTGAAGCCGTCCAGTCTGGAGGATATTATTGCGGGAATTTCCCTTTACCGTCCGGGACCGATGGACTTTATACCGAGGTATATTAAAGGAAAGCAGAACCAGTCTTCGATTGTCTATGATTGTCCGGAGCTGGAAGAAATTCTGGCGCCGACCTATGGCTGTATCGTTTATCAGGAACAGGTAATGCAGATCGTTATGAAGCTGGCGGGATATGATTTGGGCCGAAGCGATCTGGTGCGCCGTGCCATGTCCAAGAAAAAAGCGGATGTTATGGCGAAGGAACGGGAATACTTTGTTTACGGCAATGAGGAATTAAATGTTCCGGGATGTATTGCCCGTGGAATCGATGAGAAAATTGCCAATAAAATCTTTGATGAGATGACGGATTTTGCCAAGTATGCCTTCAATAAATCCCATGCGGCGGCCTATACCATTGTATCCTATCAGACGGCCTGGCTGAAATACTACTATCCGGTAGAATTTATGGCAGCCCTGCTGACTTCGGTCATTGATAACCCGAGTAAGGTGGCGGAATATATTATGGAGTGCCGGAAGATGAATATTAAATTGCTTCCGCCGGATATTAATGAAGGGGAACGGGATTTTTCTGTTTCCGGAGGAAATATCCGATACGGGCTGTCAGCAATTAAAAGCGTGGGGCGTTCCGTGATTGATGCCATTGTAAGGGAGCGGGAAGAACGGGGGATTTTCGTCAGTCTGAAGGATTTTATTGAACGGCTGTCGGGAAAAGAAGTCAACAAACGGACCGTGGAAAGCTTTATTAAATCCGGCGCTATGGACTGCTTCCATGTAACAAGGCGCCAGTTAATGATGGTCTATGTTCAGATTATGGATCAGGTCAGTCAGGAACGCAAAAAATCTATGACAGGGCAGATGACACTGTTTGATCTGGTATCGGATGAAGAAAAGGCAGAATTTGATGTGCGCTATCCCAATGTTGGAGAATATGATAAGGAATTGAAACTGGCGTTTGAAAAAGAGGTTCTCGGTGTTTATATCAGCGGTCATCCTCTGGAGGAATACGGAAAATTTCTGATGAAAAATGTGACTGCGGTGACAACGGATTTTTATTTGGATGATGAAACCGGCGTGACGCGTGTCCGCGATAACCAGAATGTCCGGATCGGCGGTATGATTACATCGAAAACGGTTAAGGTTACGAAAAATAATCAGTTAATGGCCTTTATTTCTCTGGAAGACCTGGTGGGAACGGTGGAGGTTATTATTTTCCCGAGGGATTATGAGAAATATCAGCAGTATCTCGGAGAGGACCAGAAAATTTATATCCGGGGCAGAGTTTCCGTATCGGATGACCAGCAGGCAAAACTGGTCTGTGAAAAAATCCTTCCTTTTGATGAGATACCAAAGGAAATCTGGATTAAGTTTGACAGCAAGGCCGCCTATACAGAACGGGAGGCAGAGCTGTACCAAATGCTTGAATCCGAGAGCGGACCGGACCGGATCGTTATTTTCTGTGCCCGAGAAAAGGCGGTAAAACGGCTGGAAAACAGATATTCTGTCCAGGGGGACCAGAGGGTTCTGAATATCCTGTATGGCGCCTTCGGTGAGGAAAATGTAAAACTTCAGCAATCTGTCTTGAAATGGTGATAAATCTGTATTAAAATATCAAAATAATGAATGATTATTCTGAAAAATCGTTGTCAGTTTGTAAGGATGGAGGTTTAAATATGAGCAAAAAGATAAGAACAATTGGCGTACTTACCAGCGGCGGCGATGCACCAGGGATGAATGCGGCGGTGAGAGCCGTTGTACGTACGGCAGTGGCCGAAGGATGTCAGGTAAAGGGTATTCAGAAGGGCTATGCAGGACTTCTGGAAGAGGAGATTGTAGATTTGGGTGCTGCGAGCGTCTGTGATATTCTGAATCGGGGCGGCACATTTTTATATACAGCACGGTGTGACGAATTCCAGACGGAAGAGGGCCAGAGAAAAGGGGCTGAGATCTGCCGGAAACATGGGATTGACGGAGTGGTTGTTATCGGCGGCGACGGTTCCTTCCGGGGAGCGCAGAAGCTGGCGGCTCTGGGGATTAATACGGTCGGCGTTCCGGGAACGATCGATCTGGATATTTCCTGTACCGATTACACGATTGGCTTTGATACAGCGGTGAATACGGCGATGGAAGCGATTGATAAGGTGCGGGATACCTCAACCTCTCATGAACGGTGCAGCATTATTGAAGTGATGGGCCGGAATGCCGGATATATCGCCCTGTGGTGCGGCATTGCCAACGGGGCAGAGGATATCCTTCTTCCCGAGACCTATAACTATGATGAACGGATTCTCGTGGATCATATTATTAAAAGCAGAAAGATCGGTAAAACCCATCACATTATCATTAATGCGGAGGGTATTGGGCATTCGACAAGCATGGCCCGCCGGATTGAAGCGGCGACGGGAATAGAAACCCGGGCCACGATTTTGGGCCATCTTCAGCGGGGCGGCAATCCGACGGCAAAAGACCGGGTATATGCGTCCATTATGGGATCCTATGCGGTCAAAGCGCTGGTGTCGGGAAAAACGAACCGTGTCGTTGCCCATAAACATGGCGAATTTGTGGATTATGATATCGATGAGGCGCTGATGATGCAGAAGGATCTGGATCTGTTTCAGTTGTCGGTATCCAGGATCCTGGCAAGATGATGACGGAATAGATAAGTTTAATAGCGTGGCTTCTGTGGTTGGAGGCTGCGCTATCCTTGAAATAGAATAAGATAAGAGGGACCTGACGTGGAAAAAAAGAAAAAAGGCCTGGGGCTGAAGACAACCCAGATTATTGCCCTTGGTTTTGTGATACTTATTTTAACAGGAACATTGCTGCTGATGCTGCCTGTTTCCTCAGTGGATGGCACTGTGACACCGGCAGTTGACGCTTTATTCACTGCGACTACTTCTTCCTGTGTGACAGGTCTGGTGACGGTTGTTACGGGCCAGCATTGGAGTTTGTTTGGCCAGGCAGTTATTCTCATTATGATTCAGCTCGGAGGACTCGGGGTTGTTGCTTTTACCACTGTGTTGCTGATGATTGCCGGGCAGAAGATTCATTTTAAGCAGCGGATGCTCATTCAGGAAGCCTATGGATTTGATACCCTGAAGGGGATGGTCCGTATGGTCCGGAGGATGTTTAAAGGTACATTGATTGTTGAAGGCATTGGAGCGCTGCTTTATATGTTTATCTGCATTCCGCGGTTTGGTATCCTGAAGGGAATCTGGGTATCCGTTTTTACTTCGATTTCTGCATTTTGTAACGCAGGGATGGATTTGTTCGGAGATAACAGCCTGATGGATTATGTCGGACACCCTCTGGTGAATCTGGTAACCATGGCCCTGATCATCGTCGGTGGTCTTGGATTTATTGTATGGTGGGATGTTCTTGCAATGATTCGCCGGATAAGAAAAGAAAAGATGCGTATCGGAATGTCTGTAAGGCGTATGAGCCTTCATAGCAAGCTGGTGCTTTCGGTAACGGCTTTTCTTATTTTTGGCGGGGCCGTTGTATTTTTTATTCTGGAACATAACAATCCGGGAACCATGGGCAATCTGACCCTGGGAGAAAAAATATGGGCAAGTATTTTCCAGTCAGTGACCTTGAGGACTGCCGGATTTGCAAGCATTGACCAGGGAGCCCTTCGTACGGGCAGTGTTCTTCTGGGATGTGTACTTATGTTTATTGGCGGCTCTCCGGGCGGTACAGCCGGAGGCGTTAAGACGGTAACGGTGACATTATTGTCTGTTGCGGTTATTTCCATGATCCAATCTAGGGAGGATGTAGAGCTGGGACGCCGCCGTATTCCTATGGATACAGTACTTAAAGGCGCCTGTATCATATTGATTCAGGCTGTGTTTTTAATGATCAGTGTTTTTGCTCTGAGCTGTATCGAATCGGATATGCATTTAATCGATATCATGTATGAAGTATTTTCGGCCCTGGGTACGGTAGGACTGACCCGGGGAATTACGCCGGCTTTTTCTGTGGCGGGAAAACTGGTGCTGGTTGCGAGCATGTATTTCGGGCGTCTTGGACCGATTACGATGGCTCTGGTGATGAATATCAAAGCCGGAAAGAAAAAAATCCACCGACAGCTTCCGGAGGGAAAAATTTTTATTTAGTCTTGTAACCGAGTAGTGTATAATGGGAGATAATGAGAGGTAAAAGAAGATGAAAAAAAAGGAATATGGCGTTTTAGGTCTTGGGAAATTCGGAATGGCGGTGGCCATCCGGCTGGCAGAGGCGGGAAATTCCGTTGTTGCGGTTGACAGCGATCCGGATCGTGTGGATGAGATTGCCAATATTGTCACCTGTGCGATGGTTGCAGATATTGCAGATCCGGATGTTCTGGAGAATCTGGGCATCAGCAATCTGGACTGTGTTGTTGTCGGTGTTTCTACGGACATGCAGGCCAGCATTATGGCCACCATCATTGCAAAAGAGAAGGGCGTTCCTTTTATTGTTTCCAAGGCGGAAAACGAGATGCATAAGCACATTCTGGAGAAAGTCGGTGCGGACAAGATTGTATTCCCCGAGGCTGAGATGGGCGGCCGCGTTGCCAGAAATCTCATGGGCGGTGACTTTGTGGATCTGGTGGAACTGTCCAGGGAATTCAGTATGGTCGAGATGCCTGTGCCGGAAACATGGATTGGAAAGGGCCTTCGGGAACTGGATGTCCGCGGAACCTATGGGCTGAATATTATCGGTGTAAAGCATGGCGAAATTCTGGAGGTCAATATGAATCCGGAACATCCTCTGGAGAAGGAAATGACACTGGTGATTGTTGGAAAAAATGTAAATCTTGCGAAAGTTGGCGTTGAAATATAGATGATTACGAGTATATCAAATCCAAAGATTAAAAATATAATGCAGCTCCAGAAAAAAGGCAAAGTCCGCCGGGAACAGCAGTGCTTTGTCGTTGAAGGCATCAAGATGGTTCTGGAGGCACCGGAGGAACGGCTGAAAGAAATCTATATATCGGAGAGCTTCGGTAAAAATACGGAAAACCGGGCAGCGGTTCTGAAAAAGGCAAAGGATGCGGGGGCCGCTGTGGAGATTGTCAGTGACAAAATATTCCGGGATGCTTCGGATACGATGACACCTCAGGGGGTTATGGCAGTGGTTTCTTTGGAATTCTGGAACTGGAAACAGCTGATTTCCAAAGAAAAGGGCCGCGCAAAATTATTTCTCGTGCTGGAATCTCTTCAGGATCCGGGGAATCTTGGAACGATTATCCGCACCGGAGAGGGAGCCGGGATTGACGGGATTATTTTAAACCGGACAACGGCAGACCCCTATATGCCGAAAGCGATCCGTTCAACGATGGGATCGGCTTACCGCATTCCGGTGGCGGTGGCAGAGGATCTGACGGAAGTGGTTTCGGAGATGCGGAATCTGGGGATGGGAGTTTTTGCTGCACATCTGCAGGGCAGTGAAAATTATTGCCGGAAGGATTATACAAAGGATACCTGTTTTATGATTGGGAATGAAGCCAACGGGCTGACAGAGGCTTTGACCGGTATGGCCTCCGGATACATTCGGATTCCCATGGAAGGACAGGTGGAATCACTGAATGCCGGAATTGCTGCGGCGCTTCTGATGTATGAGGCGAAACGGCAGAGAGATTTTCAATAAACCGTATCACGTAGACAAAAACTGAAAATGAGAGAGGAGGCATTTGAATGTATGAAGTGTTTTGGCTGGTTGCTTTAGGCGTATTGCTTCTTATCGAAATCCTTACATTGGGCCTGACGACCATATGGTTTGCAACAGGTGCGCTGGCGGCATTTTTACTGGCGTTGCTGAATTTACCTCTGTGGGTTCAGATTACCGGGTTTATCGTCCTTTCCGTAGTCATGCTTGTATTTACCCGGCCGGTATTGACCAAGTATCTGAATACGAAGACGACAAAAACCAATGCGGAAGGGCTTGTCGGGCGGACGGCAAGGGTACTCATACCGATTAACAATCTGAAATCCGAAGGGCAGGTCATTATTAACGGAATGGAATGGATGGCCCGTTCCACCCGGGAGGAAGAAACGTTTCAGAAGGATGAGATTGTTCGGGTTGCCGGGATTTCCGGCGTGAAATTAATTGTTGAAAGAGCAGACAGGGAGGAAAATAGCTTATGATGTTTATACCGATCATTATTTTATTGGCCATTATTTTACTTATTGTTGTATCCTGCATTAAAATTGTACCTCAGGCCCATGCCTATGTTATCGAACGTCTGGGCGCTTATCAGGGGACATGGTCCGTCGGCTTCCATGTGAAAGTGCCGATTATCGATAAAGTTGCCAAAAAGGTGATTTTAAAGGAACAGGTTGTGGATTTTGCACCTCAGCCGGTAATTACCAAGGATAATGTAACCATGCGTATTGATACGGTTGTATTTTATCAGATTACTGATCCGAAGCTTTACTGCTATGGTGTTCAGAGCCCGATTATGGCCATCGAAAACTTGACAGCAACCACACTGCGTAATATTATCGGTGATCTGGAGCTGGATGAAACACTGACCTCCAGAGAAATTATCAATGCGAAAATGCGTTCCACACTGGATGTGGCAACGGATCCATGGGGAATCAAAGTAAACCGTGTGGAATTAAAGAACATCATTCCTCCGGCAGCGATTCAGGATGCCATGGAAAAACAGATGAAGGCTGAGCGTGAACGAAGAGAATCGATTCTCCGGGCGGAAGGTGAAAAACGTTCTGCAATTCTGATTGCCGAAGGGAATAAAGAATCCACGATCCTGGATGCGGAAGCGGATAAAGAGGCAGCGATTCTCCGGGCGGAAGCGGCAAAAGAGGCCCGTATCCGTGAAGCGGAAGGTGAAGCCCAGGCCATTCTCAAAATCCAGAATGCCAACGCAGACGGTATCCGGGCGCTGAAGGAAGCCGGCGCTGATGAAGCGGTTCTTCGTATTAAGAGTCTGGAAGCCTTCGAAAAAGCGGCAGATGGTCAGGCAACAAAGATTATCATTCCTTCAGAAATTCAGGGGATGGCAGGCCTTGCCAAATCACTGGTTGAGACCATTAAAGACAAATAAATATACGGGAGATTGGCAGAGATGAAATCGAATTTAAAAGGAAGAGACTTTTTAACATTAAAGGACTTTACAGCAGAAGAAATTCTTTATTTACTGGATTTGGCAGCAGATTTAAAAGCACGGAAAAAACAGGGCATTCCGGTGGATGTGCTTCGGGGAAAGAATATTGCCCTGATTTTTGAAAAAACAAGTACACGGACACGGTGTTCCTTTGAAGTGGCTGCCCATGATCTGGGAATGGGAACGACATATCTTGATCCGTCTGCTTCCCAGATTGGAAAAAAGGAAAGTATTGAAGATACGGCACGGGTTCTCGGACGTATGTTTGAGGGCATTGAGTACCGTGGCTATGGTCAGGAAATCGTGGAGGAGCTGGCAAAATATGCCGGTGTTCCTGTATGGAACGGTTTGACAAATGAATATCATCCGACACAGATGCTGGCGGATTTTCTTACAATCCAGGAGCATCTTGGCGGCTTGAAGGGCAAAAAATTAGTATATATGGGCGATGCCCGTTATAATATGGCAAATTCTTACATGGTGGCATGCTCCAAAGTGGGTCTTCATTTTGTAGCCTGTGCGCCGGAGAAGTATTTTCCAAATGAAGAACTGAAAAAAGAGTGTGAAGCCTTTGCGGCGATTTCCGGCGGAAGTATTGCATTTATGGAAGATCCGATGGAAGCAACAAAAAATGCGGATATCATTTGTACGGATGTATGGGTATCGATGGGCGAGCCGGATGAGGTATGGGAAGAACGTATCCGGGATCTGTCGCCATATCAGGTCAATAAAGCCCTGATGGAAAATGCAGGACCTCAGGCTATTTTCCTTCACTGTCTCCCGGCCTTCCATGATCTGGGAACAAAAATCGGCAAAGAGATGGGTGAACGGTTCGGCATCACAGAGATGGAAGTGACGGATGAAGTTTTTGAATCTTCCCAGTCCAAAGTATTTGATGAAGCGGAAAACCGTATGCATACAATAAAAGCTGTCATGGCAGCCACATTGTGCGATGAAATTTAGGAGTGTTTTTCTGTGAAAGAAGCGATTTTACAGATGTTGAAGTCCGGACCGGATTTTATATCCGGTCAGGACCTGTGTGAATATTTTAAGGTTTCCCGGACGGCTGTCTGGAAGGTCATCAACCAGCTTAAAGAAGAAGGCTATGAGATTGAAGCGGTGAACCGTAAAGGCTACCGCCTTGTATCCAGCCCGGATATTTTGTCCGAAAGTGAAATTTTAAGCGGTCTGACATCCGGAGTGATGGGAAAGAAAATTTATCGTTATGACTGCATTGGTTCGACCAATGATCAGGCAAGAATGCTTGCGGAAAAGGGCGCCATTGACGGCTCTCTGGTGATCGCGGAGACTCAGGACCGGGCAAAAGGCCGCAGGGGCAGAGACTTTTTTGCACCTCCCGGCAGCGGAATATGGATGTCATTGATTTTGAAGCCTCAGATTCCCCCGGTGGAAGCTTCCATGATCACACTGATTGGCGCGATGGCGGTCCGGGATATGCTGGAAAGTTACGGCCTGGACGGCGGTATTAAATGGCCCAATGATCTGGTGGTTGACAAAAAGAAGATTACAGGAATTCTCACGGAGATGAGTGCGGGACCGGATCAGATTAATTATATTGTTCTTGGCATTGGAATTAATGTGAATATGAAGGAATTTCCTGAGGAGCTGAAAGAGAGCGCCATATCGATGGCGATGGTTTCCGGAAAAAATTACCACCGGGCGGAAATTATCCAGCGGGTTATGAAATCCTTTGAGGAATATTACCGGGTATTTCTGAAGGAAGGAAATCTTGCATTTATGAAACAGCAATATAATGAATGTCTGGTTCATATGAATAAAGAAATCAGTGTCCATGAAATACGCCGGGTATGGAAGGGAATTTCAAAGGGAATTAATGATATCGGAGAACTGATTGTTTCGACAGAGGAAGGCGATACGGTTGTCCGTTCCGGAGAAGTATCAATCCGCGGCATTTATGGATATGCAGAATAGAGGAGAACATATGTATCAGGAAAATATAGTGCTCTGCGCAGCCAGCGCTTATGAAGAAAAGTTCTATCTGAACGAAGATTTTGCCATGCTGCCGGAGAGTATTCAGCAGGAACTGCAGATTATCTGTGTTCTGTTTACTGCCGATGTGGGCGGTGTTCTGATTATGGAATTTGAACCGGATGGACATCTTCAGCTTCGGGTGGATGTGGCCGAGGAGGACATCCTTTTTGATGAAATCGGCAGCGGACTTAAAATCAGACAGCTTCAGAAGGAGCGGGCAGAGTTATTTGAATCCCTGGAGATGTATTACCGGGTATTTTTTCTCGGAGATATGGAAGGGATAGAAGAAGGAGGCAGTATATAATGTTATTGGCAATTGATATCGGAAATACCAATATAACGATGGGGCTTTTTCGTGGGGAAATCCTCATGGGAAATTTCCGTATGACAACCCAGACACCGAGAACATCGGATGAATTTGGTGTATTTATCCGTGAATTAATCCGCAGTGCCGGATTCGAGCCGAAGGATATTGAACAGGTCATTATCGCATCGGTTGTACCGGATATCATGTATTCATTCACCAGTGCGATTAAAAAATATTTTTGTGCAGAGCCGATCGTTGTCGGCCCGGGACTGAAAACCGGTGTAAAAATCGGCGCGGAAAATCCAAAGGAAGTCGGTGCGGACCTGATTGTTGATGCGGCGGCAGCGAAGGATATTTACGGCGGTCCGGCCATTGTCATTGATTACGGTTCTGCGACAACCTTTGAACTGGTTCTGGAAGACGGCACGCTGGATGCCGTGGTTATCGCACCGGGTATTCAGATGAGTGCGGACGCTTTAAGTCATAATACAGCCAAACTTCCGGATATAGAAATAAAAAAACCAAAGAGTATTCTTGCAAAAGAAACCATATCCTGTTTCCAGGCCGGTATTTTCTACGGCAGTGTCGGAGAAACGGAATATATTGTGAAAAAGATGAAAGAGGAAGCCGGACTGCCAAATATCAAAGTCATTGCTACCGGCGGACTTGGAACGATCATTTCCGATGAAACAAAAGAAATTGATATCTACGACAGTCTGCTGACCTTAAAAGGTCTTCGGATTATTTATAAGCGATGTACAGGAAAATGAAAATAGGAAACCTAACCATAGATAATTATGTCGTGGCAGCACCGATGGCAGGAGTGACAGACCTGCCATTTCGCTTGCTCCTGAAAGAGCAGGGAGCCGGTCTCGTATGCAGTGAGATGGTCAGTGCCAAGGCCATTTATTATAATAATAAGAACACCGAAGCGCTGATGGCTATGGATGCGCGGGAGCGGCCTTTTTCCCTTCAGCTTTTCGGGTCGGATCCGGAACTGATGGCGGACATGGCAAAAAAAATTGAGGATCGTCCCTTTGACATTCTGGATATCAATATGGGCTGTCCGGTTCCAAAGGTTGTTAATAATGGGGAAGGCTCGGCGCTGATGAAGCAGCCCCTTTTAGCGGGAAGGATTATTGAGGCGATGGCGAAGGCCACAAAGAAGCCGGTGACGGTGAAAATCCGAAAAGGATTTGATGACAGTTGTATCAATGCACCGGAAATAGCCCATATTGCCCAGGAAAGCGGTGCAGCAGCGGTGGCTGTTCACGGCCGGACAAGGGAGCAGTATTATCACGGCAAAGCGGACTGGGACATTATCCGCCGGGTGAAAGAGACGGTCTCTATTCCGGTGATCGGAAACGGAGACATTGATTCACCGGAAGCGGCCAGAGCCATGATGGCACAGACCGGTTGTGACGGCATTATGATTGGCCGCGGACTTCAGGGAAATCCATGGCTCATTTCTCAGATATTACAGGATAGGCCAAAGCCGGATATTTCGGAAATTGTGGCGATGATTCTGCGCCACGCAAGGATGCAGATCGAGCTCAGCGGCGAATATCTGGGAATACGCCAGATGCGTAAACATGTAGCATGGTATACGGTGGGCTATCCGGGATCATCAAAGCTTCGGGGCATGGTAAATCAGATAGAAAATTACGAGGCTCTGGAAGAATTGCTGAGGATTTACGAAGCCCGTGGGATGCGGCGGTAAAACCTGCGCCGGATATTGACACACCCGGGTTTTTACGCTATAATACTGGGAATGTGAACGGCTGAATTTTCCCTGTGGGAATTTAGTTTTAAAGGATGACATAAAATTTATTATATAAAGGAAGGGCGTTAGTAAAGTGGAAGCTAAGAAAAATATCTTAACCTTTGCCGGACTGAAAGCATTAGAAGATGAATTATTTGAGTTAAAGGTCAATAAAAGAAAAGAAGTTGCACAGAAGATCAAAGAAGCCAGAGAACAGGGAGACTTGTCTGAAAATGCAGAATATGATGCAGCAAAGGACGAGCAGCGGGATATCGAGGCAAGAATTGAAGAAATCGAAAAGATTCTGAAAAACGTTGAAGTCGTTGATGAAGATGAAGTGGATCTGGATACGATTAGCATCGGCTGCCGTGTACGTCTGTATGATGTGGACATGGAAGAAGAAGTGGAATACCGTATTGTAGGTTCTACAGAAGCAGACAGCCTGAATTTCAAAATTTCCAATGAATCTCCTGTTGGAAGCGCTCTTCTTGGCCGCAAAGTGGGAGAAACCATCGAAGTGGAAACACAGAGCGGTTTACTGATGTTCCGTATTCAGGAAATTCAGAGAGCAAACTTTTAATAGGGGGAAAAGACAGTGGCAGGAGAAAAGAATAATCAGACACAGGATATTAACCAGCTCCTCAAGGTTCGCAGAGATAAACTGAAAGAGCTTCAGGACAGCGGTAAAGATCCTTTTGTCATTACAAAATACGATGTAACCCATCACAGCCAGGAAGTAAAAGATAATTTTGATACATTGGAAGGTCAGACTGTGACACTGGCCGGCCGTGTGATGTCCAAACGTGTGATGGGCAAAGCCTCATTCTGTCATATTCAGGATTTACAGGGATTAATCCAGTCCTATGTAGCCCGGGACAGCATTGGTGAAGAGGCATACAAAGCATTTAAAAAGCTGGATATCGGTGATATCGTAGGACTTAAAGGTGAAGTGTTTAAGACAAAAACGGGAGAAGTTTCCATCCATGCGGCAGAAGTGACGCTTTTATCCAAAAGCCTTCAGATTCTTCCGGAGAAATTCCACGGACTGACAAATACGGATATCCGTTACCGTCAGAGATATGTGGATTTAATCATGAACCAGGAATCCAAAGATACATTTATCAAGCGGTCCAAAATTATTAAGGAAATCCGCACCTTCCTTGACGGACGTGACTTCATGGAAGTTGAAACACCGATGCTTGTAGCGAACGCAGGCGGCGCTGCAGCCAGACCTTTTGAAACCCACTACAATGCGCTGGATGAAGACGTTAAACTGCGTATTTCTCTCGAGCTTTACCTGAAACGTCTGATCGTTGGCGGTCTGGAAAGAGTGTATGAAATCGGCCGTGTATTCCGTAACGAAGGTGTGGATACCCGTCATAATCCGGAATTTACGCTGATGGAACTCTATCAGGCCTATACAGATTATGAAGGCATGATGGAGCTGACAGAAAGCATGTTCCGTTATCTGGCAGAAAAAGTATGCGGAAGTGCCGTACTCAGCTACAATGATACAATTATTGATATGTCCAAACCTTTTGAACGGATTACAATGATTGATGCGGTTAAAAAATATGCAGGGGTTGATTTCACTCAGGTAACGACAGATGAAGCGGCGAAGGCTCTTGCCGATGAACATCATGTGGCTTATGAAGCCCGTCACAAAAAAGGTGATATCATCAGTCTTTTCTTTGAAGAATTCTGCGAAGAAAACCTGATTCAGCCAACCTTTGTTATGGACCACCCGATTGAGATTTCTCCATTAACAAAGAAGAAACCGGAAAATCCGGAACTGGTAGAACGTTTCGAGCTGTTTATTTACGGCCGTGAAATGTGCAACGCCTATTCGGAATTAAATGATCCGATCGATCAGAGAGAGCGTTTCAAAGCCCAGGAAGAATTACTGGCTCAGGGTGACGAAGAAGCAAACCATACAGATGAAGATTTCCTGAACGCACTGGATATCGGTATGCCTCCGACAGGCGGTATCGGTTATGGTATTGACCGCCTTGTGATGCTGCTGACAGATTCTCAGGCGATCCGGGATGTTTTATTATTCCCGACAATGAAGACCCTCGGTGGTGTAAAATCCGAAAATGGTGTAAGTTCTAAAGAGGTTTCTACACCAAATTCAGAGCCTGAGAAGATTGATTTTTCTAAGGTAAAGGTAGAGCC
>DBGCEW010000167.1:0-5917 GCA_048357495.1 Frisingicoccus sp. | reverse complement strand
GTACTTGTCAAAGTATTTTATATGTTGTATAATGCAATTGTTGTTGAGAAACGATGGGCTGTCGCCAAAGGGCAAGGCACTGGACTCTGACTCCAGCATTTGAAGGTTCGAATCCTTCCAGCCCAGTTAATATTCAGGCATTTTGTTAAAGGTAACCTTTAGTGAAATGTCTGTTTTTTTCTATACAGAGATTCATAAGGGTGGGTATGGATATGTACAGTATGAGCCGACGGGTCACTTATAGTGAAGTGGGACCGGATTATAAAACAAATATGGCGCAGGTAATTAATTATTTTCAGGACTGCAGCTGTTTTCAGTCCGACAGCCTCGGCGTTGGACCGGAGACTTTGGATGAAAATGGCCGGGTATGGGTACTGAACAGCTGGCAGATTGTTGCAGAAAGGTATCCGGTATATGGAGAACCGGTGACTGTCGGCACATGGCCTTATGGCTTTAAAGGTGTGCTTGGCCTGCGTAATTTTATTATTGATGATGACGAAGGTCAGAGAATCATTCGGGCAAATTCTGTTTGGGCGATGATCGATTTGAAAACAGGACGTCCGGTACGGTTGGAAGAAAAGGACATCGGGGCCTATCGAACAGAGGAAAAGGAACCTATGGATTATGCCGGACGGAAAATATCCCTTGATGGAGTTTATGAAACATTGGATCCGGTTAAAGTGACGAAAAATTGTCTGGATACCAATCATCATATGAACAATGGACGCTATGTTGCCATTGCTATGGAATACTTACCGGAGGATTTTAATGTTCGACAGATCAGAGTGGAATATAAACATCCTGCGTTTTATAAGGAGATTTTGGTGCCTAAAAGACAGGCAGCAGAAGGCCGGGTAACGATTGTGATTGAAAATAGTGCCGGGCAGATCTGTGTGGTTACGGAATTTACAGAATAGGAGAGAAAGATGATAAAATTAGGAGAAAAACAGACACTGGAGGTTGTTCGTATCAAAGACTTTGGTGTTTATGTCGGAGATGAAGAGGAAGCGGTGTTATTGCCGAAAAAATATGTGCCAAAGGGGACTGGTGTTGGCGATTCCCTGGAAGTATTTATTTACAGGGACTCCAGTGACCGCCTCATTGCGACAACCGAAGAACCGATGATGACCCTGGGGCAGGTGGCATCCCTGCGGGTGAAGGAAATTGGAAAAATAGGCGCCTTTCTTGACTGGGGGCTGGAAAAGGACCTGTTTTTACCCTATAAAGAGCAGACTGAGAAGATTCGGATTGGAAAGAACTATCCGGTCGCATTATATATTGATAAAAGCAAACGTCTTTGTGCAACGATGAAAATATATGATTACCTTGGCGTAGAAACGCCGTATGAAAAGGATGCGTTGGTTGAGGGAACGGTTTATCAGATCAATCCGTCGGTTGGATTATTTGTTGCCGTTGAGAATAAATATCATGGAATGATTCCTGCCCAGAATGTTCACGGTTCTTATCGTGTTGGCGATAAGGTGAAAGCCCGGGTGGTTAAAGTACGGGAAGACGGAAAATTAGAATTAAGCACCCAGGAACGGGTAGAAGTTCAGATGGACAGAGATGCGGAAACTGTTATGGAAGTTCTGGAAAGCTATGACGGTATATTGCCGTTTTCTGAGAAAGCCTCTCCGGAGGTTATTGAGCGGGAACTCAATATGTCCAAAGCGGCTTTTAAGCGGGCTGTGGGAAGGCTGTTTAAAGCCCGGAAAATTCAGATTGAAAATCATAAAATCCGGAAAAATGAGGAATGAAAATAAAACGGTCATACAGAATGGCAGGATATCTTTTATATAGAAGATATCCTGTTATTTTTTTTGGGGGGAGAGAAATGTTACAAAAAATGCTGAAAGTATAAAATAAATGTTACAAAAAAATTACGAGATGCCTTGACAGGGCTGGAAGTCTTTGTTAAAATAAGGTTTGTAACAAAAATGTAATATGTGTTTCGGAAAAACGTAACAAATAGTTTACAGAGACATCAAATTACGGCAAAAGGAGGAAAATGACCAATGGGTAAGTTTAAGTTTGCGCCGTGTGCCTTTGGCCTGGCTGCAGCGGTTGTATTTAGTGCAAATCCAGTGGGGGTTCACGCAGCTCCGGTTACTACAACAAAGATGGAAATTTCTTTTGGAGATTTAGATATTCAGGGAAAAATTATTTATACAGCAGCAGAAGAGGTTGCTTCTCCATTTTATAAGAAAGGCATCTCTACAGCAGAAGATTGTGTAATGATTCGGAAAGAACCCAATGCAGAGAGCGAAGCTGTTGGAAAATTGTACAGCGGCGCAGGATTTGAGGTTGTAGAAGATGGAAAAGAATGGATTCGTATTCAGTCCGGCACTTGTGAAGGCTATGTATCTGCACAGTATGTCGTTACAGGAAAGGATGCGGAAGAAGTTGCCAAAAACACAGATTCGGTGAACAGCTATGCAAAAGTTGTTGAAGAGAGCGTTGAAATTAAAGCTCAGGCATCTGATGATGCAGAGGTTGTTGCCACCGTAGAAAATGAAGCTGTTTTGGATGTAGTTGAAGTCCTTCCGGGATCTGAGTGGACAAAAGTTCGCGGAGATGGCCTTGAAGGCTATGTGAAAAATCATACGGTTGAAGTCGGTGTTGATTATAATGCTGCTGTGTCTATGGAAGAGGAAGCACGGCAGGAAGCAGCAGAATCCAAGGCTGAAGAAGAATCTGAGGCAGCAGCTGTAGAAACAGAAACATCTGTGGAAAGTTCAGAAGGAGCAGCGGAAGAATCTGAAGCACCGGCTGAGGAAACTCAGGCACCGGTAGAAGAAACGGAAGCACCGGCAGAAGAAACAGAGGCTCCGGCTGAGGATAAAACGGAAGAAGATTCTTTATATATTGAGGATACAAATGAAACTGTCTGGACGACAGATGCTGTGAATGTCAGAGCGGAAGCGGATGCTTCCTCTGCAAGAATTGGAGGTCTTGAAAAGGGTTCCAATATCACACGGACCGGTATCTGTGAAAATGGATGGAGTCGTGTGGATTATAACGGAACAGCCGCATATATCCATAGTGATTACCTGACAACGAGCGAACCTGTAGAAGAAGAACCGTCTTATGAGGAGCCTTCCGGCAGCAACAGTGAGGTTGGCCAGCAGATGGTTAGCTTTGCAAGACAGTTTATTGGAAATCCATATGTCTATGGAGGTACTTCTCTGACAAATGGTGCAGACTGTTCGGGCTTTGTTCAGAGTATTTATTCGAACTTTGGATATTCGATTCCAAGAACAGCAACAACACAGTATGCTTTTGGACGTGAGATTTCTGTAGAAGAGGCTCAGGCCGGCGATTTACTATTCTATTCCTATTATGGGGAAATCGAACATGTAGCTCTTTACACTGGCGAGGGTACGATTGTACATGCAAGTACGGAAGAAACGGGTATTATTGAAACACCAATGGATTACGGCGGTTACCCGTCCCATGCAGTGCGTATTATTGAATAATTTGAGATAGAATACTTAAGATAAGCAGCGGTGAGACCCTGAGGGGAGTAACCGCTGCTTTTTGTTTATGTGGAAAAGCCGGCAAAAAAATGCTCGAAATATGTAAAATTATTGAATTTGCACAAAAATCTTGTCGAATGAGTGTATAAAGGGATAAATATACATTTTGGGTTATCCACAATCCACAGGGTTATCCACAATGGAAAAGTGGATTTTTATTAGAGAAATTGAATTATACACAGAGTTATCCACTTTATCCACAATAAAGACAGATGAATAATGGATGAAAAAGCAAATATATGTTTTGGTGAAAATGTAAAAACTGGAATAAATTATGATAAATACTTGACATTTTAGTTGTTTATTCGATAGACAAAATGCCATGTATATCGTCTGGATTTAATCAAAAAAAGGAAAAATTATAAAATATTTTCAGAAAATACAGAAAGCTTGCTTGTAAAAATGAGCAACTATGATATAATTAGAACATAACAACACAGTAAGGAGTGATATGTATGCGTATTACTATCAGTGGAAAGAATATCGATGTGACTCAGGGCCTTAAGGATGCTGTCTATGAAAAGTTAGGTAAACTAGAAAAATACTTTACTCCCGAAACGGAAGCGATTGTGACCCTCAGTGTGGAAAAAAATCGCCAGAAGATAGAGGTTACTGTACCGGTAAAAGGAAGCGTTATTCGCGCGGAACAGGTCAGTGATGATATGTATGTTTCTATTGATTTGGTGCAGGAGATTATTGAACGTCAGATGCGTAAGCATAAAACCCGTCTGGTAAACAGAAACCGGGGCGGCGGCAATTTCCAGAAAGCGTTTATTGAGATGGAAGCTGAGGATCCGGATGAGGTTCAGATTGTCCGTACAAAGAAATTTGCCATGAAACCGATGGATCCGGAAGAAGCTTGTGTGCAGATGGAACTGCTTGGACATAATTTCTTTGTATTCCGTAATGCGGAGACAGATGATGTGAATGTGGTTTATAAACGTAAAGGAAATACGTATGGTTTAATTGAACCGGAATATTAAAATAGTGAAATTTAAAGCGGCTGCATCCGGCAGCCGCTTTTTGTGCGTCATAGGTGGACCGTTGTCCGCGGGAGAGGGCGATTTTTTCGTTGGCAAACGGGGCGTTCTATGTTACAATAACATGTACGCATTGAAATAAATAGAAGAAAAATGATAGCAGGATATAAGAATTATAGGAGTGAGAAAAATGGGCTTTTTTTCAAAAATTCTGGGAACTCACAGCCAGAGAGAACTGAAGCGGATTTACCCGATTGTGGACAAGATTGAAGCGCTTGATCCTGTGGTATCGAAGCTTTCAGACGAAGAACTTCGAAATAAAACCAGTGTTTTCAAAGAACGTCTTGAAAAAGGAGAGACACTGGATGATTTACTTGTAGAAGCTTTTGCGGTTGTCCGGGAAGCAGCTTACCGGGTGCTTGGCATGAAACATTACCGGGTACAGTTGATCGGCGGTATTATTCTTCATCAGGGACGAATTTCTGAAATGAAAACCGGTGAAGGTAAAACGCTGGTATCCACATTGCCGGCATATTTGAATGCCCTGGAAGGCAAAGGTGTTCACATCGTTACGGTCAATGACTATCTGGCAAAACGAGATGCCGAGTGGATGGGCCAGGTGCATGAATTTCTTGGACTGACCGTTGGTGTTGTTTTAAACAGTATGACGCCGGAAGAACGTAAAGCGGCCTATGGGTGCGATATCACTTATGCGACAAATAATGAACTGGGCTTTGATTATCTGAGAGACAACATGGTTGTTTATAAAGAACGGCTGGTTCAGAGAGGGCTTCACTATGCCATTATTGATGAGGTTGACTCCGTATTGATCGACGAGGCCAGAACACCGTTAATTATTTCCGGCCAGAGCGGTAAATCCACAGAGCTGTATCGTGCCTGCGACATTCTGGCGCGTCAGATGGAGCGTGGGGAAGCCAGCGGCGAGATGACGAAGATGACAGCCATTATGGGTGAAGAGATTATTGAGACGGGGGATTATATTGTCAATGAAAAGGAAAAAAATGTTTCCCTGACCGAGGATGGTGTGAAAAAGGTTGAACAGTTTTTCCATATCAATAATCTGGCAGATGCGGAACATCTGGAGATTCAGCACAATATTATTCTGGCATTGCGTGCGCATAACCTGATGCACAGAGATCATGATTATGTGGTTAAGGATGATCAGGTGCTTATTGTTGATGAATTTACAGGGCGTATTATGCCGGGACGCCGTTATTCCGATGGACTTCATCAGGCGATTGAAGCGAAGGAAGGGGTAAAGGTGAAACGGGAGAGCAAGACGCTGGCAACCATCACCTTCCAGAATTTCTTTAACAAATACGAGAAGAAAGCGGGTATGACAGGTACCGCTTTGACGGAAGAACAGGAATTCCGTGATAT
>DBGCEW010000166.1:0-14957 GCA_048357495.1 Frisingicoccus sp. | reverse complement strand
ATATCACTCAAATCCTGTTGATGTATTGACAAAACACCGGATTTATTGATATGATTACCCCATAGAATAAGGGCGTACTTCCACTGTGCAAGTGCGCCTTTTTTGAAAAAGGGGAGGATATAATGTCAAGATATACAAAACAGGATATTATTCATAAGATTCAGGACAACGATGTTGAATTTATTCGTCTCCAGTTTACGGATATTTTCGGTACATTAAAAAATGTGGCGATTACGGCAAGCCAGGTTGAGCGGGCTTTAAATAATCAGTGTGTATTCGATGGCTCGGCCATTGAGGGCTTTGTGCGGATTGAGGAGTCGGACATGTATTTATATCCGGATCTGGATACCTTTCAGATTTTTCCCTGGGGTGCTCAGAATGGGAAGACGGCCCGGCTGATCTGCGATGTTTACCGTCCGGACGGACAGCCCTTTGAGGGAGATCCCCGGTATATTCTGAAAAAGGTAATGAAAGAGGCGGAAGCTATGGGATATACCTTTGAGGTCGGACCGGAATGTGAGTTTTTCCTTTTTCATACGGATGATAATGGCATGCCGACGACGATTACCCATGATAAGGGCAGTTATTTTGATCTCGGCCCGGTGGATTTGGGCGAAAATGCTCGGAGAGATATGGTTTATAATCTGGAGAATATGGGATTTGAAATCGATGCGGCCCATCATGAAGTGGCATCGGGACAGCATGAAATCGACTTCAGCCATAATGATGTTCTCAGGGCGGCGGACGATATTATGACCCTCAAGTTGGTCATTAAATCCATTGCGAAGCGCCACGGACTTCATGCGTCTTTCATGCCAAAGCCGAAATCCGAGGTTTCCGGCTCCGGTATGCATATTAATATGTCGATGCGGAAAAATGGCCATAATGCTTTTTATGACCCGGAGGATGCACTGGAATTAAGTCCGGACGCCTATCATTTTATTGCGGGGCTTCTGGCCCATGCGAAGGGGATGGCGGCGGTAACCAATCCGCTGGTGAACTCCTACAAGCGTCTGGTCAATGGCGATGAAGCGCCCCTTTATGTGGCATGGTCTGTGATGAACCGGAGTCCGCTGGTACGGGTGCCGGCGGCCCGTGGTGAAGAAACCTGTGTAGAATTGCGCTGTCCGGATCCGGCATGTAATCCTTATCTTGTCTTAGCCATATGTCTGGCGGCGGGACTTGAAGGTATTAAGAAAAAGTTAATGCCTCCGGCACGCATTGACCGGAATATTTTTCAGATGGATCGGGATGAAAAGACGGCGCTTCATATTGAAAGACTTCCTCTGGATTTATGGGAGGCTACGAAAGAACTGGAAAAGGACAGATTTATCTGTGAGGTCCTCGGAAAACATGTCAGTGAGAAATATATTGAGGCAAAATTTAAAGAATGGGGAAATTACCGGAGACAGGTTACAGAATGGGAAATTGCTGAGTATTTATACCGCATTTAGTCAGGCGGTTAAAAAAGACAGGGAGGGCGGCTTATGAAAATGAAGGAAAAAATAAAAATCCGGAAGGTGTTTGTTTTCTGCTTAATAGGCGTCCTGATGTTTACTGGATGCGGCGCCCAGTCATCTTCCCTGAAGGAAGAGGTAAAAGGAGCGGAGGCAGAGCCTTATGGCAGCGGAAATCATTTGGCCATGGACAGCGCATACCAGAATTTTTCCGAAGCTTCGGCAGAAGAGATTGGCACAATGGCAGAAACCGATGCCGGAACCAACGGAACCACGCTTTCTGAGGCGGAAGCAGCGTCCCAGGGGGAGCGTAAGCTGATCCGGGACGTTAGTCTGGATATTGAAACGAAAGAATTTGATACATTTATTCGTGACATGGAGCAGGATGTGGCTGACATGGAAGGGTATATTGAATATTCCAGTGTAAGCGGCAGCAGTTATAATGACAGTGGCAGTGAGAGAAACGCATGGTTTACTGTGCGGATTCCATCGGATCGTCTGGAGGCATTTGTTTCGAAAGTCGGTCAGAATGGAAATGTGACGAATTTATCCAGAAATGTCCGGGATGTTACTTTGGAATATGTGGATATCGAAGGAAGAATTGCCACCTTGCAGGCAGAACTGGACCGTTTGAACGCCCTTTTGGGTGAGGCTGCTTCAATGGAGGATATTCTGGCAATTGAGGGCAAGATTTCGGATGTCCGATATGAGCTGGAATCCTATCAGAGTCAGATGAATACCTATAACAATCTGATTGATTATAGCACGGTGAATATAAATATCTGGGAAGTTCTTTTTGTCTCTGCCAATTCGGGCCAGTCCGTCTGGGCTCGGATCCAGAGTGGATTTATGAACAGTATTTATAATCTGGGACGGGGAATCGGCGGATTCTTTATCGGTTTGCTTATTGGAATACCTTATATCATTCTGGCTGTTGTTGTTATCGTGATTGTCCGGAAGCTAGTTCAGCGCATTGGAAAGAAACGGAAAGATAAAAAAGATAAAGAAGAGAAATAGAGTTCAGATAAGATCGAAACAGAGAAAAACCATTGTTAAAATATCGGATTTCCGGTAATTTAACAGTGGTTTTTGGAGGTTCAAATGAAAATATTTCATATATCCGATTTACACATCGGTAAACAGTTGAATTATTATAATTTAAAGAAAAATCAGGAAGCAGTCCTGGAGGAAATTATCGGCAAAATGGAAGAAGGTCGTCCGGATGTGCTGCTGATTGCCGGGGATGTTTTTGATAAATCGATGCCTTCGGGAGAAGCCTACAGGCTATTTGATCATTTTTTAAACCGGGTGGCGGAAATCCGTCCGCAGATTCCGGTATGTATCATCGGGGGCAACCATGATTCGCCGGAGCGTCTCAGCTACGCCAGCGGCTTTATGGAAAAACATCAGATTTATATATCTGTTATGCCGCCGCAGGATGAAGGGGAATATTTAAAAAAGATTACTTTGGAGGATGAGTTCGGTCCTGTAACTATTTATTTTTTGCCCTTTACAAAGCCGGGCTATGTCCGTCATTTATTTCCGGACAGAGAAATAGGCAGCTATGAGGCGGCCGTGGCGGCGATTCTGGAACGGGAGTCCATCGACTGGAAGCAGCGGAATATTCTGATTTCCCATCAGTTTTATCAGAGCCAGGGCTGGGAAACGAAGACCTGCGAGTCGGAGCAGGTGACGGTTTCCGTGGGTGGCCTGGACCGAATTGATACATCCGTTATTCGGAACTTTGATTATGCAGCCCTTGGACATCTTCATGGTCCCCAGCAGATTAAAGAACCGCATATCCGTTATTCCGGATCCCCTCTGAAATATTCAGTGAGCGAGGAGCATCAGAAAAAGTCGGTGACCATGGTCAGGCTGAAAAGAAAGGGAGAGACGCCGGAAATAGAGCTTCTTCCATTGTCTGCGCTTCAGGATGTCCGTTCAATACGCGGACGCTTATCGGAATTGACCGCACAGGCGGAAGAGAAAAAACGGCATGATTTTGTTAAAGTCACAGTGACCGATGAAAACGAACCGTATCGGATGAAGGAACAGCTTCAGGAGGTTTATGATTTTCTTCTGGAAATTCAGGTGGATAATGCAAGAACACGGGAGCGGCTGAAGGACAGCGGCGAGACGTATCAAAGTCTGAGGCCCGATGAGGCTTTCCGGGTTTTTTACGAGGATATTCTGAAGGAGCCGATGGGGATGAAGGAAGAAGAACGGATAGCAGAGTTGTTGAACGGACTAATGGAGGACGAGGAATGAAACCGGTAGAATTGGTGCTTTCCGCCTTTGGTTCCTACGGCGGGACAGAGCGGGTTGATTTTAGAAAAATAAAACAGGGACTGTTTCTTATTACCGGGGACACGGGATCAGGTAAAACGACGATTTTTGACGGCATTTTTTATGCGCTTTACGGTCAGACCAGCGGGCAGCGCCGGGACGGCGAAATGATGCGGAGCCAATATGCTCCGGAAGATCGGGAGACCTATGTGGAATTTACCTTCAGTGAGGGCGGAAAAACATATAAAGTACGTCGTAATCCCGCATTTCTCAGGAAAAGCCGGCGCCGGAATAAGGATGGGGAATATGGTCTTATCCGAACCGGAGCGGCCGTGGAACTTACGATGGAAGATGGCCGGGTATTTCCGGGAAAGATGAAGGAAACGGATCAAAAAATTATAGAGATTACAGGAATGGATGGGGAACAGTTCCGGCAGGTATCCATGATATCCCAGGGGGATTTCATGAAACTGCTGCTGGCGTCTTCCAGGGAACGGAAGGAGATATTTTCAAGGATTTTTCCGACGGAAATCTACTGGCAGATGCAGAAAAGGCTGGCGGAAAAGGAGAAACAGTTATATGAAAAACTGGAGGAGCAGAGGCGCCAGTGTATTCGGGAAATTGAAAACGTTCAGTGTATAGAAGAAAGTATTTATGCCCAAAGATGGCAGGAAGAGGGAAAATTTTCTGAAATTGATGATGCGAAGGTATCCGGGCTGCTGGATGCTATGAATAGAGAAGCGCTGGAGGTCGAAGAAAAACTTCAGAAGGAACGGATTTTGGTTGAAAAGGTTCTGGAGGAAGGTCGGAGGATGACCTTAAAACGCCAGGAAATGCACCGGATGGAAGCGGATAAGGCACAGATGGAAGTGGCTTTGAAGGAAAGCGGAGAGCTTGAAGCGGAGGCAGTCCGGAATCTGGAAGAAATCAAGGCTGTTTATGAAGGAGAATGGCCCGGAACTCAAAAGAAAATACTTCGCATTCAGGAAGAAATGCCGGAATATGACCGTTTGAATAAACACGAAGAGGCATTGGAGGCGGTCCGGAAAGGGCTGGATAGGCATCGCACTCAGGCAGAAGAGAACCGAAGACAGCTTGAAGTGATTCAAAGGCAGACAGAGAAGCTTTCAGAGCTTCAGGACCGTTTGAAAAATTCAGAGACCCGGGCGGTGGAGGCTGCCGGGGAAAAAGACAGGCATTATCGGAAACTGGAATCCGTCAAAAAGGTTATCCGGGAAAAAACAACCTGGGAGACCTATGGCAGAGAACTGGAGAAGGCGAAAGAAGAAACCTCCGGCTGTTTAGAGGATTATCGAAAAGCATCATCCCGGTATGATCAGGTCTATGAGCAGTTTATTGAAGCCCAGGCAGGATTGCTGGCCAGAAATTTGCAGGAGGGTGAACCCTGTCCCGTCTGCGGATCAAGACATCATCCCCGGTTAAACGCCGGACCGGAGGAAGAAGCTGTGATAGACCGGGCTATGGTGGAAAAGTCCCGAAAAAAAAGAGAAGCATGTGAAAAACAGGTAGAGAGTTCCAGAGCGCAGCTCCTGAAAATCAGCGAAAAAACGGCGGGTCTTAAAAGCCGCCTGCTTCAGAGTGCATCCGAATGGATGGAAGACGGAGAAGCGTTATTTGAAGAGGGAGATTTCTGGAAGAAAGGAGAGGCGATTTTCGAAAATATCCGGGAATGCTTTTTAGAGGCGGAAGGACAGTGGAAAAAATTTTCAGAAGAAGCAGATCAGTTTAAGAAAAATACAGAAAAAATACGGGAACTGGAAAAAGGCCGTGCCGTGCTTGAGGCGGACTATCTGGAAAATGTACGGTGTCAGGCAGCTCTGGAAGCAGAAGCCGAGAGTGAACAGAAGCGGTGCAGGGAGATTCGGGAAAAGCTGCATTTTTTATCGAAGGCGGAAGCGGAAAGCCAGAGGAAGCAGCTTGAGGCGCAGAGGATATCTCTGGAAACCCGGCTTAAAAAAAAGCAAAAAGACCTTGAAGAAATCCGAAGCCGCCGGCAACTGAATCTGGGAAAACTGGAGGAAGGTCAGCGCCGGTGGATTCAGGTTCAGACAGAATTCTCAAGGATGGAGGCAAGTTATCCCCGGTGTTTTAAAGCGGCCGGATGGCAGGACTGGCCTGAAATGGAAGCGGTTCAAGGCCGGAAGGAAAGGATTACGGAAAAAGAAAAGAAGATTTACAGTGTGCGCCGAAATAATGAACATATTCGGCAACGTTTAAAAGCGCTGTTCGAGGATTATGGAAAAGATCAGGAAGAATTTGCAGTCCTGCGTCATTTAAGCCGTGTGGCAAATGGACAAATGGCCGGAAAAGCCCGGATTGATTTTCAGACCTATATGCAGCGCAGATATTTTAAGCAGATTGTGTCTGCAGCCAATCAGCGGCTGGCCGGCATGAGCGGCGGTCAGTTTCTTTTGGAATGCAGGGATCTTGGAAATCTCGGACGTCAGGGAGAAGTGGGCCTGGATCTGGATATATATAGCCTGGTGAATGACCGGGTACGGGATGTAAAAACGTTGTCCGGCGGTGAATCTTTTATTGCAGCCCTGGCTCTGGCCCTTGGAATGGCCGATGTTATTCAGCGTCAGGCGGGAAAAATCCGGGTGGATACCCTGTTTATCGATGAAGGGTTTGGAAGTCTTGATGACAGGGCCCGGAATCAGGCGGTACAGATTCTCGGTGAACTGGCGGGGAAGGACCGGCTGGTGGGAATTATTTCCCACGTGAGTGAATTGAAAGAACAGATTGAGACAAAAATTATTGTAAAGAAAAAGGGCGGCGGCAGCCGTATTTTTCTGGATGTTTCCATGTAAATGATTGTCAGTCAGAATAAAATCGATTATAATAATAAAGCTGTGCCATAGTGTGTACAGAAAATTCTGAAAGATGAAAGAGGTTATTGGATGAAGGAATTGTTATTAAAATACAAAGAAGTGATATCCTATTTGTTCTTTGGTGTACTGACAACGGTCGTTAACTTTATTGTGTATTTTGCATGTACGGATTTATTCCATATCAATTATCTTGCGGCCACGGCCATTTCATGGGTTGCCGCGGTACTGTTTGCCTATGTGACCAATCGAAAATGGGTATTTGACAGCAAAGTGACCGGGGTTATGCCTGTTCTTCGGGAAATGGCTGTTTTCGTCGGCTGCCGGGTATTTTCCGGAGTGATGGATATGGGAATTATGTTTGTCAGTGTGGATATGATTGGCATTTCCGACGGAATTGCGAAACTTTTTACACAGGTCATGGTTGTAGTGCTGAATTATGTGTTCAGCAAAGTGATTATTTTCCGGAATAAATAATTCACAATTGAATCACAATTGAATCACAATCCATTCACAAATTCCTGTTAGAATAACGTCATAAAAGATAGAACGGAGGAAATATTTATGAGTGATTTTTATAATGACTACCATGAAGAAAATCAGGAAAATCCAGATATGTCTTCGAATAATTATAATTATTACAGTCAGACATCGGAAACAGAAAAGAGAACATATTCTCCTTACGATACACCGGAACCTGAAAAAAAACCGAAAAAGAAAGGCGGCTTTGGAAAAAAACTGGGAAAAGCGCTTTGCCTTGGACTGGTTTTCGGACTGGCAGCCGGAGGGGCTTTCTGGGGTGTGACCAGAGCAACCGGGCTGAATGTTGGCAGCACGGACGGAGAAAATGCCGGAATGAATGTGAATATTGTCCGGACATCTTCGACAGATGTTGAGACGATTGAAGGAAAGGATGTTTCCGATATTGTTCAGGAAGCGATGCCGTCCATCGTGGCGGTTAATACTCAGATGGTGACGACCAGCAACTTCTTCGGACAGACCTATTCTCAGGAAAACAGCGGCGCCGGTTCGGGAATTATTATGAGTGAAGCCGATGGAACACTGTATGTTCTCACAAATTATCATGTCATTCAGGATTCCACAAGCATTCAGGTGATTTTCAATGACAGCAGTTCAGCCGATGCGACGGTGAAAGGTTATGATGAAACAGCGGATATCGCGGTGCTGACGATCGATTATAATGCATTAAGCGATGAAACAAAGAAAAATATTGCAGCAGCAGTTATGGGCGATTCAGATGCTCTGGAAGCAGGAAATGGCGCGATTGCCATTGGTAATGCCCTCGGATATGGACAGTCCGTTACCACAGGTTCGATCAGTGCGGTGAACCGGGAAGTCCAGATGACAGATGGCGTTGTAAATCTGGTCCAGACAGATGCAGCAATCAATCCGGGAAACAGCGGCGGCGCTCTGTTAAATACCCGGGGAGAAGTGATCGGTATCAATACCGTGAAGTATTCCGATACGAATGTGGAAGGTATGGGCTTTGCCATTCCGATCAACTCGGCACTGGAAACAGCCAAAGGAATTATTGATGGAACGATTGTTCCAAAGACCGATGAAAACACAGCTTATCTTGGTATTTCCGGCGGCACACTGGATGAAGAATATGCTTCAAAATACGGTTATCCTACCGGTGTTTATATCAGTATGGTATCCAGAGGCTCGGCAGCACAGCGGGCCGGATTACAGCAGGGAGACATTATCACCGGATTTAACGGTGAAGCCATTGCTACCATGGAGGAACTTCAGGAAAAACTGGAGGGCTGTGTGCCTGGAGATCAGGTAACACTGACTGTGCAGCGACAGACCAGCCAGGGTAAATTTACAGAACAGGAACTGGCAACGGTCCTTGGTTCTAAGGCGGATATAGAACAATAATTTGATATCAGTATTTTTCTAGGGAAAGCGGGTACGAATTCACAGAGTATTCGCTTTTCCTTGTCGTATATAAAACAAAGAGGTATAATGATGAGAAAGATGGGAGGTCTCACATGAAAGATTACAATGAAGAGGAATTAAAGGATAAAACAGAAGAAAAGTCCGTGACAGAAGATAATAAAGATGATGATAATGAGTATGAAGAGGCGTGTTATCTTTGCCGGAGACCGGAAAGTCAGGTGGGAAAACTGATTCATCTGCCGATGAACGGTATTTGTGTATGCCCGGACTGTATGGAGCGCAGCTTTAAAGCGATGACGACGTCAAACATAAATTATGATGAATTCATGCAGAATATGAATGTTCAGGATATGTTTCCGCCGATGATGAGCTTTCAGGATAATATTCCAAAAAGCCAGCGGCTGAAAAAAAAGAAACCGAAGGAGAAGGCGGAGCCGGCCATTGATTTGAAGCAGGTGATGCCGCCCCATCAGATCAAAGCCAGTCTGGACGAATATATTATCGGTCAGGATTATGCGAAAAAGGTGATGTCCGTTGCCGTATATAATCACTATAAACGGGTAGCTACGAATATGATGGATGAAATCGAGATCGAGAAGTCCAATATGCTGATGATCGGGCCGACAGGAAGCGGAAAAACCTATCTTGTCCGGACGCTGGCCCGGCTTTTGGATGTGCCGCTGGCCATTGCTGATGCGACGTCTTTGACGGAAGCCGGATATATTGGCGATGACATTGAAAGCGTCGTTTCCAAACTTCTGGCCGCCGCCGGAAATGATGTGGAAAAAGCGGAACGGGGCATTATTTTTATTGATGAAATTGATAAAATTGCCAAAAAGAAAAATACAATGAGCCGTGATGTGAGCGGTGAATCGGTGCAGCAGGGCCTTTTAAAGCTTCTGGAGGGCAGTGATGTCGAGGTCCCGGTAGGGGCCAGCAGTAAAAACGCCATGGTACCGATGACAACAGTAAATACTCGGAATATTCTGTTTATCTGCGGCGGTGCTTTTCCGGATCTGGATGGAATTATCAAAGCCCGGCTGAATAAAACAAGTTCCATTGGTTTTGAGTCGGCGCTGCACGACGCCAATGACCAGAACCCGGATATCGTCAGTCAGGTAACGATTGATGATTTAAGGGAGTTTGGAATGATTCCTGAATTCATCGGACGTCTTCCGGTTATTTTCACGCTGAAAGGTCTGGATGAAGCGGCTTTGGTGAAGATTCTGAAGGAGCCGAAGAACGCCATTATTAAACAGTATCAGAAGCTGCTGGCACTGGACGAGGTGGATCTTCAGTTTGATGACGGCGCGCTGAGAGCGATTGCGGAACGCGCAATCCAGAAAAAAACAGGGGCAAGAGCACTGCGTTCCATTATTGAGGAACTGATGCTGGATATTATGTATCAGATACCAAAGGACGATAATATCGGCCGTGTAACCATTACGGAAAATTATGTAAAACATACGGGAGGTCCGCTGATTGAAATGCGGGGACTCTATACTTTGGAGAATAAAACACCGGCAGCAGGCATAGAATAACACTGATTTTAAAACAGGAGTGGTAAAATGCCGCTGACGGAAGAACAGGCCCGCTGCCGTGATGTTATTTTATCCCAGGATTATGCCGATTTTGTTGTGCATTACGGTGGAAATCTGGAAGTTATGAAGAATACGTACAATCCGACCTGTTATGAAGTGATTGACAGTCAGTTTGTGATTATACACAGGCCGCTGCCGCCGGATGGCAGGCTGGATCCGGATGCCTACAGTTATAATCTGATTCCCGATGTGATGGGGCTGCTGGATACAACAAGTATGGAGCAGAGCGGTATCCTTCCGGTGCATTACAGTCCGGCATCGGGCTTTCGGGGCCGTGGCGTTATGGTGGGTGTGATTGATACGGGTATTGACTATACCCATCCGGCTTTTCAGTTTTCGAATGGAGCAACACGGATTCTGTCCATCTGGGATCAGACGATCCAGTCGGATCAGACACCGGAGCGTTTTCCCTATGGAACGATGTATTCCAGGGAAGCGATTGATGAAGCGCTGCGTTCCGAAGATCCTTTTTCTATTGTACCGGCCAGAGATACGGAGGGTCACGGCACCTTTATAGCCGGGATTATGGCAGGCAGTGAGGACGTGTCCGGAGGATTTATCGGTGCGGCGCCGGAGGCTTCGATTGCGGCCGTCAAATTAAAGCCGGCGAAAGAATATCTGAGAAATTACTATGTACTGAGAGATGATGCCCTGGCCTATCAGGAAACGGATATGATGATGGCTGTGGAATTTTTGCGCAGTCAGAGCAGCAGATACCGGATGCCGCTGATTATCTGCATCGGTATTGGAAATGGTCTCGGAAGTCATGAAGGGACGTCCACTCTCAGCCAGTATTTTAATATTGTCAATAATATTACCGGCACCTGTATTGTGGCGGCTGCAGGAAATGAACTGGGAAAGGCCCATCATTATTCAGGATTTATTCAGCGGGCCGATGATTCCAATATGGTGGAGCTCCGGGTTGGCGAAGGCGAAAAGGGGTTTCAGATGGAAATCTGGGGAACGCTGGCGGATGTTTTTTCGGTGGAAGTGATTTCTCCTGAGGGAGAACGGATTGCCCGGAGCCAGTCACGGCTTGGACAGTCTCAGCGGGTGAAACTTTTGTTTGAAGAAACAGAGATTTATATTGCGGATAAGTCTGCGGGACTTTCCGGTGGCCAGTTTCTTATGGTTTTACAGCTAAGGAAGCCAACGCCGGGCATATGGACGTTTCGAATCTACGGAGACCGGATTCTGAACGGCCATTTTAATATATGGCTGCCTATGGAAAAATTTATACAGGCGGATACTTTTTTTCTGAACCCGGACCCAGACGTCACCCTTGTTTCTCTGGCAACAACGAGCAGCATCGTAGTAACGTCAAATTATAACCACTATAATGACAGTCTTTATATTCATTCCAGCAGAGGGTTTACTTCCGGCGGATTTGTGAAACCGGATGTGGCAGCGCCGGGGGTCAATGTATACGGACCTGTGACCGGAGGCGGATACGGACAGCGGACCGGATCAAGTATTTCTGCCGCCCATGGCGCCGGAGCGGCGGCGCTGCTGATGGAATGGGGGCTTTTGAACCAGATTATTGTGAATATGGATGGTCATGATATCCGTCGTCTTTTGATTCAGGGGGCCGTCCGGAAGACGGGAGAAGTATATCCGAATCAGGGATGGGGCTATGGGACATTGAATTTAAAAAATACCTTTGAAACTTTACGGATTGTGAGGTAAAATAAAGGAAGAAAACAAAGGAGGTACTGTAATTATGGCATTTTTAGATGATTTAAAACAGGGACTTAGTGACGTAACAAAAACTGTCTATGAGAAATCCGGTCAGTTTGTTGAGATTCAAAAATTAAAGATGAAAAAGAATTCTTTAAGCAGTGAATTAAAAGCGGCGTATGTTGAAATCGGTAAGATGGTTTATGAAGAAAAAAAAGCCGGCGCTGAATTTTCAGGTCCGGTCGTTCAGCTCTGTCAGAAAATCGATATGGGTCTGGAAGCCATTCAGGAGGTTGATGAACAGATTGAAGAAGCCAGAGCCCGGGCGACGGTAGAAGACGGTACTTTTGATGAAAATGATATTGTTGAAACGGATGTCACAGATGTTACGCCGGAGTCAGCGCCTGTGGAAGAAGTTGTGGATGCCGGGATTGCCGAAGAGACTGTGCCGGCAGAGGAAAAGGAAACAATTAAAGAGACCGCAGAGGAAGTTGTAGAGGCGAGCGAAGTTCCGGAAGAAGAAACGAGAGCAGAGTAGAAGATGACATACAGGAACAGTGAACTGGCACGCATAGGCGTGCCAGTTTCTGGATTTACAGGAAAAGGGGGAACCTGAGTGAATCAGTTCACAGAGAGAATCGGAAAATTAAGGGAAGCTATGGTTAGGGAAAATATTGATTTTTACCTGATTCCAACGGCAGATGACCATAGCTCCGAGTACATAAGTGATTATTATAAGGTGCGAAATTATTTTGCCGGATTTACAGGTTCGGCCGGAAGCCTTTTAATTGGAAGGAACATGGCCGGACTCTGGACCGATGGCAGATATTTTATTCAGGCGGAAAGACAGCTTGAAGGAAGCTGTGTAGAGCTTTTCCGTATGGGCAGCGAAGGGGTTCCTCTGATTACAGAATATCTGGAGGCACATTTACCGGAAGGCGGAACACTGGCGTTTGACGGGCAGGTGATCGACCGGACCCAGGGGCAGGACTATGAAGGGATTGCCGAAGCCGTCCATGGACGGATTTTGTGGGACAGGGATCTGGCCGGACAATTCTGGGGGGACCGGCCGGAGCGTTCATCGGCGCCGGTTTTTGAACTTGAAGAAAAATATTCGGGAAAAAGCCGCAGGGAGAAGCTTGAAGATTTGCGGCGTTTTATGGATAAAAAGGGTGGCAGCCGGGTACTTCTGGCTTCTCTGGAGGATATTGCCTGGCTCACAAATCTCCGGGGCGGAGATGTGGCCCATACGCCGGTATTTTTGGCCTTTGCCCTGATTGACAGAGAAAAGGCGGCGCTTTATGTTTATGATTCGGCATTTTCAGAAGCCATCCGGGAAACGCTGATGGCGGATGGGATTGGACTGAAAAGTTATATGGATATTTATAAAGATCTGGCGGATCTTGACGGCGGCAGTCTGCTGTATGACGGAACAAAAGTGAATTACGCCCTGGCCCGGAGCGTGGCAGAAAATGTCCGGGTGATTCCGGTGGATATTAATCAGATGATTCCAAAATCTGTAAAAAATGAAACCGAGCTTCAGAACCTGAGGAATGTTCATATTAAAGACGGCGTGGCCATGACAAAGTTTATGTACTGGCTGAAAACGAATGTGGGCAGGATTCCGATAACGGAAATGAGCGCCGCAGATTATCTTCTGGAACTCCGTAAAAATATTGATACGTATCTGGATTTAAGTTTTGATACCATTTCCGCCTACAGAGAACATGGGGCAATGATGCATTACCGGGCGGTGCCGGAAACCGATGTGGCCTTGGAAGCTGCAGATATGCTTCTCGTGGATTCGGGAGGACAGTATTATGAAGGGACGACGGATGTGACCCGGACATTTATTCTCGGACCGGTTTCGGATGAGATGAAACAGCATTTTACGCTGGTATGCAAATCTATGCTGAATCTGGCAAATGCAAAGTTTCTCTATGGATGTTCCGGCTATACCCTGGATATTCTGGCCAGAGGACCGCTGTGGAATATCGGTATTGATTACCGCTGCGGTACGGGACATGGTATCGGGTATCTTCTGGGAGTTCATGAGGCACCGAATGGTTTCCGGTGGAAAAAAGTGCCGGAACGGAATGATTCGGCGATTCTGGAAGCAGGCAATGTGACCAGTGATGAACCCGGAGTTTATATTGAAGGCAGTCACGGTATCCGTACAGAGAATGAGATCATCTGTGTCAAGGATGAAAAGAATGAATATGGCCAGTTTATGAAATTTGAAACCATCACCTGGGTACCGATTGATTTGGATGGTATTGATATCCGGTGGCTGAATCCGGAGGATATCCGTCAGTTGAATGCCTATCACAAGCAGGTCTATGAGAAAATCAGTCCGTATCTGAATAAAGATGAAAGAGAGTGGCTGGCGGAGTATACGCGGGCTTTGTAGGAAAATTACACAATGGACAACACGTTTTATTTATGATATATTAAAAAAAGAAAGAAAAAACGTACATTTATTCCAGGAGGGAAAGATCAATGAAATTTTTTATTGACACAGCAAAGGTCGAAGATATTAAAAAAGCCAATGATATGGGTGTTATCTGCGGGGTTACGACAAACCCATCCTTAATCGCAAAAGAAGGCCGTGTCTTTGAAGAAGTTATTGCTGAAATCGCTTCCATCGTTGACGGACCGATCAGCGGTGAAGTAAAAGCAACAACAACAGATGCAGAAGGAATGATTAAAGAGGGCCGGGAAATTGCGAAGATTCATAAAAATATGGTTGTGAAGATTCCTATGACGGCAGAAGGTCTGAAGGCATGTAAAGCGTTATCCGCAGAAGGTATCAAAACAAATGTGACACTGGTATTTACAGCAAATCAGGCATTACTGGCGGCAAGAGCCGGTGCAACTTATGTATCACCATTCCTTGGAAGACTGGATGATATTTCCACACCAGGTATTGATTTGATCCGTACAATTTCCGATATATTTGCAGTTGCAGGCATTGATACAGAAATCATCGCTGCCAGTGTACGTCATCCGATCCATGTTACAGACTGCGCTTTAGCCGGAGCAGATATCGCAACGGTTCCTTACAGCGTTATTGAACAGATGATCAAACATCCGCTGACTGATCAGGGTATCGAAAAATTCCAGGCAGATTATAAAGCGGTTTTCGGTGAATAAAAAATAATAAA
>DBGCEW010000165.1:0-10782 GCA_048357495.1 Frisingicoccus sp. | reverse complement strand
CCGAGCTTGTTGTTGCGAAATCTACCCCTGGACGCAGAAAAACGGCGTGACCATTGCGGTCACACCGTTCTCTGCCCCTCGCAATGCTAAATAGTACCTTATCACTATTAAGCCTTGTTATATCTCTGGATGCGGTGGGCAGCAGAGACATTGAAAAAGCCATGGATCTGCCGGGATTTGCCCGATTTTTTGACGGGGCCAGCCGGTGTATGTCGGTGAACTCGGTTTATCCAAGCATTACCTATCCGGCCCACACAACGATTGTGACAGGACGTTATCCGGGGCACCACGGAATTGTGGATAATACCCGGATTCAGCCGAACCGAAAATCGCCGGACTGGTACTGGCAGCGGAAATATATCCGGGGAACGACGTTATATGATGAAGCATTGAAGCAGGGAATGACGGTGGCGGCCTTGTTGTGGCCGGTGACGGCCCGGTCAAAAATCACCTGGAATCTGCCGGAAATTTTTGCCAACCGGCCATGGACCAACCAGATTCTTACATCGTTGAGAAATGGGACGCCGGTGTATCAGTTTCGGTTAAATCAGCGGTTCGGTCATTTGAGAAATGGCATCCGGGAGCCGGAGCTGGATAATTTTACCCATGCTTCGTTGAAATATACGCTGGAAAAATACCGTCCCGATGTAACATTGGTTCATTTTACGGATGTGGACAGCCAGAAACACGATTATGGAACCGGGTCTCCGGAGGTCCGGGCGGCCATGGAACGCCACAGCCGGCGGCTTATGGAAATTCAGGATCTGCTGGAAGCGCTGGGGATGGCGGAAAATACAGTAGTTGCACTTCTTGGCGACCACAGTCAGAAGGATGTGTCAAAAAAGGTCTGCCTGAATGCCCTGTTCCGGAAACAGGGATGGCTTCGGCGGAAGCGGGGGCGCATAAGGGATATTCGGGTGTATGCCAAGTCCTGTGATGGCAGCGCTTACATTTATGTCCGGGATCAAAGGCTGATGGGGCCGGTCTATGAGATGCTGTGCCGGCTGAGAGATCAGGGAGACTGTGGTATAAAAGCCATTTATCATAGAAAAAGTGCAGAAATCATGGGGGCGGACAGCCGGTGTGCATTTATGGTCGAAGCTGCCGATGGTTATTTTTTCGGGGATGATACCGATAGCTTTCTCCGGGAGACAGAGGATGGAGAGCATAAGGGCTGCCATGGTTACCGGCCGGAGGGCGAAGGATATCAGACCTTCTTCGGAATTAAAGGGCCGGGCATCCGGAAAAATCAGACGATTGAAAAAATGAATCTTGTGGATGAAGGGCCGGTACTGGCCGCACTTTTGGGGATAAGTCTTGGGGAAACCGATGGATGTGTGCCTGAGGGTATTCTGGAAAGGGAAAGCTTATGTTAAAAAACTTAACGAAGAAGGAAATCAGCTGGATATTTTATGATTGGGCCAATTCGGCATATACGATGGTCGTTACATCAACAATCATGAGTCTTTACTTTTTAAGCGCTGCAGGCGCCGCCCTGGAGGGAAAGGTGGCGGATCCGGCGGTGACGGCCAATGCCTATTGGGGCTTTGCCAATTCGGCGGCGACCATGGTTCTTGTTGTGCTGTCGCCGATATTGGGAACAATGGCGGATTATAAGGGGAAGAAAAAGAAGATGTTTCAGTTTTTCCTTTTTACCGGCGTTGGCTTTACGGCGCTTCTGGCATTCGTGCCATCCAGACACTGGCTGCTGTTATTGGTTGTCTATGTGATTACGGCCATTGGCTTTGCCGGCTCGAATATATTTTATGATGCTTTTCTCATCGATGTATCCGAGGATAAAAATATGGACCGGGTTTCCAGCCTTGGTTTCGCTCTGGGGTATATTGGAAGTACGATTCCCTTTATCCTGTGCATGGTTCTTGTGGTTCTGGCAACGTTGGGAATCATTCCGGTGAGTCTGGAAATGTCCTATAAGATATCCTTTATCGTGACGGCATTGTGGTGGATCGGTTTCAGTATTCCGATGATAAGAGACGTACATCAGGTATATGGTATGGATCCGGAGGCCCATTATGTGCGGAAAAGCTTCCAGCGTCTTGGAAGGACGTTAAAAGAAATCCGCAAGCACCGGCATATTTTTATATTTTTGCTGGCTTACTTTTTCTATATTGACGGCGTGGATACGATCATTAAAATGGCAACGGCCTATGGAAGCACTATTGGTATTGGCAGTATCATGCTTTTGGTCATTTTGCTTGTTACCCAGTTTGTGGCCTTTCCCTTCGCCATTCTGTATGGAAAACTGGCAGAGAAAATCGGGACAAAACGCACCCTGAACCTGGGGATACTGACCTATTGTGTGATATGTATTGTCGCCTTTTTTATGAGTCCTGAACGGGATACAAAGACGCTGACGATCATGTTCTGGATATTGGCCATGCTGGTTGGGACCGCCCAGGGAGGGATTCAGGCTCTGAGCCGTTCCTATTTCGGGAAAATTGTGCCGAAAAACCAAGCCAATGAATTTTTTGGTTTTTACAATATTTTCGGGAAGTTTGCCGCCATTCTCGGTCCTGTATTATTTGGGTGGATTTCACTGGCCACCGGAAAGGCAAATTATGGCGTGGGAAGTATTATTATTCTCTTTATTCTCGGGAGCATTATTTTCCACTTTGTACCCGATGACAGAGAAATGTAAGAAGTCATTCCCTTGTTAAAGGTGAATGTTTCGTGTATAATAATATTTCACAGGCAGTTGGACTGCCGTGAAAAGTGATAGAGTTTAGAAAGGAAGGCAATTGTGAAATGAAAATACTTTCATTTGGTGTACCTTGCTATAATTCCGAAGCATATATGAAAAAATGCATTGATTCTCTGCTTGTCGGAGGCGAGGATGTGGAAATTATTATCGTGGATGATGGCTCCCGGGATAATACGGCAGCCATTGCAGACGAATATGCAGCCGCATATCCGGATATTATCAAGGCGGTACACCAGGAGAATGGAGGACACGGCGAAGCCGTGAATACCGGACTTCGGAATGCCACAGGGGTTTATTACAAGGTTGTCGATTCGGATGACTGGCTGGATGGGGAAGGCCTGAAAAAGGTTATCGGAGTTCTTAAAAGTTTTATTGAGAATCGAAAACGTGTGGATCTCATGATATGTAATTATGTTTATGAGCATGTAGAGGATAACACTTCCAAGGTGATCCGCTATACGAATGTGTTGCCTCAGGATAAAATTTTTGGCTGGAATCAGGTGGGGCGGTTCCGGGTGGATCAGAATTTACTGATGCACACGCTGATTTACCGGACACGGGTTTTAAAAGAGGCCGGTCTGGAGCTGCCGAAGCATACGTTTTATGTAGATAATTTATTTGCCTATATTCCGCTGCCTTATGTGCGGAGCCTGTACTATATGAATGTGGATCTGTACCGGTATTATATCGGCCGGAGTGACCAGTCGGTGAATGAACAGGTGATGATTGGCCGCATTGACCAGCAGATTCGTGTGAACAAATTGATGTTTGATGCCTATAGTCTGCCGGAAGATGTTTTTAACCGCCGGCTGTCCCAGTATATGATGAGTTATCTGGCCATGATCTGTCTTGTAACATCGATTATGCTGACGATTTCAGGAACGGAGGAAAATAAGGCAAAGCGGGAAGAGCTCTGGAAATATTTTAAAGAAAATGACGAGGCCATGTATAAGCGGCTGCGCCGCGGAATCCGTGGTATCGCCAGCAATCCGCCGAAATTTGTTTCCGGTAATTTTATGCGGAAAGGCTACCATCTGGCACAGAAAATTTATAAATTTAACTAGTTTAGGGGATCCTCCGGTAAGCATTGGCTGCTGGGGGATATTTTTTTTGCAAAAAAAGCTTGCAATATACCCTGTCGGGGTATATAATAAGCACATGAAAGATACCCCATAAGGGTATGGGATATAAATTGGAGGTATATTTTATGAGTGAATGTAAAGAATGTTGTCATAAAACGAAGGAGCGTTCTGAAAAAGAATATAAGGATATGATTAACCGTCTGAGCCGGATTGAAGGTCAGATCCGGGGGATTAAAGGAATGGTCGAAAGAAGCGCCTACTGTCCGGAGATTCTTGTTCAGGTGGCAGCGGCCAATGCGGCATTAAACAGTTTTAATAAGCTGCTTCTTGCCAATCATATACGGACCTGTGTGGCCGAAGATATCCGAAACGGCAAAGATGAAACGATTGACGAACTTGTTGCAACGATTCAGAAGCTGATGCGGTAGTTAGGAGGTAAATATGGAACAATATACAGTCACAGGGATGAGCTGTGCAGCCTGCAGCACCCGTGTGGAAAAAGCAGTATCCAAAGTGCCGGGGGTAACGACCTGCTCCGTGAGCCTGCTGACAAATTCTATGGGGGTCGAGGGGACGGCAGCACCCCAGGAGATTATCGCAGCGGTTGAAAACGCCGGTTACGGCGCTGCGATAAAGGGCGGAGCGGAAAAATCCTCTGCCCCAGGGGCTTCGGAAGCGGAGGAGATGCTGAAAGACCGAGAAACGCCGGTACTAAAGCAGCGTCTCTGGACCTCTCTTGGTTTTTTGATTCTGCTCATGTATTTTTCCATGGGGCACATGATGTGGGGATGGCCGGTTCCGGCGGTGCTTGCAGAGAACCATGTGGCCATGGGGTTGATTCAGTTAATTTTGACAGCGATTGTCATGATTATTAATCAGAAGTTTTTTATCAGCGGTTTTAAGAGTCTCTGGCATAGGGCACCAAATATGGATACCCTGGTGGCTCTGGGCTCCGGTGCGGCTTTTGTGTACAGTACCTATGCCCTTTTTGCCATGACGGATGCCCAGATGAACGGCGATATGGCCGGAGTTATGAACTATATGCATGAGTTCTACTTTGAGTCGGCGGCCATGATCTTAACGCTGATTACCGTGGGTAAAATGCTGGAAGCCCGTTCTAAGGGGAAAACCACAGATGCGTTGAAGAGCCTTATGAAGCTGGCTCCGAAAACAGCGGTGGTACTCATCGATGGTGCAGAGACTGAAGTTCCAATCGAACAGGTGAAAAAAGGCGATATTTTTGTGGTGCGTCCGGGTGAAAATATTCCTGTGGACGGTATCGTGCTGGAAGGAAGCAGCGCTGTGAACGAATCGGCGCTGACGGGAGAAAGCATTCCTGTAGATAAAGAAGTGGGGGACCGGGTTTCGGCGGCTACGGTGAACCAGTCGGGCTTTATTCAATGTGAAGCTACAAGGGTCGGCGAAGATACAACCCTATCCCAGATTATCCAGATGGTCAGCGATGCGGCGGCAACCAAAGCGCCGATTGCCAAGGTGGCCGATAAGGTTTCCGGTGTTTTTGTTCCGGTGGTTATCGTCATTGCAGCCCTGACAATTATTGTATGGTTACTTGCCGGCCAGAGTGTCGGTTTTGCCCTGGCCCGCGGGATTTCTGTGCTGGTTATCAGCTGCCCGTGCGCCCTGGGACTGGCGACGCCGGTGGCCATTATGGTAGGCAACGGTATGGGCGCAAAACACGGAATTATGTTTAAGACGGCGGTGTCCCTTGAAGAAGCAGGAAAAATGCATGTGGTGGCCCTGGATAAGACCGGAACTATTACCAGCGGGGAGCCGAAGGTGACGGATATGCTTCCGGCAGAAGGCATCCGGGAGGAAGAATTGCTTCAGATGGCTTATACCCTTGAGAAGAAAAGCGAACACCCTCTGGCCCGGGCGATTTTAGAAAAGGCCGAAGAAATGCAGCTGACTGCCGGCGAAGTTTCGGAATTTCAGGCTTTGCCGGGGAATGGATTATCCGGGATGCTGAATGGAGAAAAGCTGTTCGGAGGAAACATGAACTTTATCCGGACTCAGGCAGAGGTGACAGAAACCGTCCGGATCCAGTCTGAAAAACTTGCGGAAGAAGGAAAGACCCCGTTATTTTTCGCCAGGGATGGAAAGCTTGTCGGTATTATTGCGGTGGCGGATGTTATTAAAGCGGACAGCCCTCAGGCGATTCGGGAATTGCAGAATATGGGTATCCATGTGGTTATGCTGACAGGGGATAATGAACGCACGGCCCGAGCAATCGGAAAACAGGCCGGAGTCGATGAAGTTATTGCCGGTGTTCTTCCTGACGGAAAGGAAAGCGTGATCCGTCAGTTGAAAGAACGGGGGAAAGTGGCGATGGTCGGCGATGGCATCAATGATGCTCCGGCGCTGACCCGGGCGGATATCGGTATTGCCATTGGCGCCGGTACAGATATCGCCATCGATGCGGCGGATGTGGTTCTGATGAAGAGCCGGCTGAGCGATGTTCCGGCAGCGATCCGGCTGAGCCGGGCAACCTTAAGAAATATCCATGAAAATCTTTTCTGGGCATTTATTTATAATATTATCGGTATTCCGCTGGCAGCCGGGTTATGGTATCCTGTTTTTGGATTAAAGCTGAATCCGATGTTCGGAGCGGCAGCGATGAGCCTTTCCAGTTTTTGTGTTGTGAGCAATGCGCTGCGTCTGAATTTCTTTAATTTGCGGAATGGGGCAAGGGACAAAAAAATCAAAGTTAAAAACCATGGAAATCATGGCGAAAATCATAAGGAGGATAAAAGGATGGAAAAAATTATGAACATTGAAGGAATGATGTGCGGACACTGTGAGGCACGGGTTAAAAAATGCCTGGAGAACCTTCCGGAAGTTAAGGAAGCGGTTGTCAGCCACGAGAAGGGAACGGCAGTCGTAGCACTGAGCGGAGAAATTTCCGATGATGTATTAAAGAAAACCGTTGAAGACCAGGATTATAAAGTAACCGGAATTCAGTAAGAAAAATAAGGGAAAGGGGCTTCTGCCGGCGGGTTTATTCGGCAGGAGCCCTTCTTTTGTTGACAAACAGAGGTATTAAAAATATAATAAAATGTAAAACTAGTAGGATAAACGTTGAAAATCCGGAGGAGGAGCGAATGCAGTTATTATCACTTGTTGTACCCTGTTACAACGAAGAGGAAGCCGTTCCCATTTTTTATAGAGAAGCATTAAAAGCAGCAGAACCTTTAAAAGATGTGTTGGAAATAGAATTTTGTTTTGTGGATGATGGCAGTAAGGACGGCACATTAAAGAGCATTAAAAAATTGTGTGAAGCCGATGACCGGGTTCATTTTGTGTCATTTTCCAGAAATTTCGGAAAAGAGGCCGGGTTATATGCGGGATTAAAGGCGGCCCGGGGGGATTATGTGGCAACGATGGATGTGGATTTACAGGATCCGCCGAGGCTGCTTCCGGAAATGTACCGGATTATTAAAGACTCTGCTGAAACCGATGAAGTCTATGATTGTGTGGCAACCCGTCGGGTAACCCGTAAAGGAGAGCCGCCGATCCGGTCCTTTTTTGCGCGGATGTTTTATAAACTGATTAACCGGATGTCGGATACAGAGATTGTGGACGGCGCCAGAGACTACCGGTTTATGAGCCGGAAAATGGTGGATGCGATTTTGCAGGACCAGGAGTATAACCGTTTTACAAAAGGGATTTACAGTTGGGTCGGATTTCGGACCAAATGGCTGGAATTTGAAAATGTCGAACGGAGTGTGGGAGAAACCAAATGGTCCTTCTGGAAATTGTTTTTATATTCAATTGATGGCATTCTGGCCTATTCCACAGCCCCTCTTTCCATTTCCTCCGTGCTTGGCATCGGTTTTTGCGGGCTTTCCTTTATCGGAATGCTGGTGATCATTATTCGGGCGCTGGTATTCGGGGACCCGGTGGCAGGATGGCCGTCTCTGGTAACGATTATTGTGTTTTTGGGCGGCATTCAGTTACTGTGCCTGGGGGTTATGGGACTCTACATTTCAAAAACATATCTTGAAACGAAGAGAAGGCCAATTTATATTGTTCGGGAGCAGAGATAAAAATTATGAAAAATATGAAGAAACAAAAATATATTTTATGGGGGCTTGCGGCAGCAGGCCTTTCTATGTTGGCTGTGGCAGTTTGCTTTTTTGCCCTCGGCGTCTATCCCTTTGGGGACAAATCGGTGATGACAAATGACTGCTATATTCAGTACGTGGATTATTTCAGATATTTGAAAGAAGTGATTTCCGGCAATGCCCAGATTGGATATTCCTTTTCCAAATCACTGGGAGGGCCGTTAATCGCCCTTTTCGGATATTATCTGTCTTCACCCTTTAATGTATTGCTTTTCCTGTTTCCTGTGGATCAGATGGAAGCATTCATTTTTGTCATCACTGTTTTGAAGGTCGGTCTCTGCGGTTTTACCTTTTCTTTATTTATACAGAACCGGCTGAAGAATTTGAAGCCGGTTTTTGTCATTGCCGTCTCTCTGGCTTATGCCTTTACCCAGTATAATGTCGGACAGTTAAGCAATATTTCATGGCTGGACGGCGTCTATATGCTGCCGCTTATTTTGTGGGGAATCTGGCGTTATGTTTCAGAGAAGAAAAAGGGAATGCTGTATCTGAGCATCGGGTTATCGATTTTATTTAATTGGTATACCGGTTATATGAACTGTCTTTTTGCGGTCATTTATTTTCTTTATGAACAGATCCGCTGGAATTATGAGCATCATCAATTCACCTTAAAAAAGACTGTCGGGCAGTTCTTCCGGTTTTGTCTTGTGGAACTGCTTGGTGTCATGCTGAGCTGTGCCTTTTTTATTCCGGTGGTTTTGGGACAGAGCAGCGGACGCAGTATTCTGGATGAGGGGATTTTTGATTTTGGTACGAATGGCAGCTTCCTTGACATATTCCGTGGCTTTATGATTGGAACTCCGAATATGGGGCTTCCGATAAACGATGCAACGATTACATTATTCTGTGGCGTTTTAACACTGATTTTCTGTATCGCCTATTTTATTCAGAAGCGGGTAAAGCCTTTTCATAAGGTGTGTGCTGCGGTCCTGATCGGGGTCATGGTCTTATCCCAATTTATTATGCCCTTGGAACATATATGGTGCGGCTTCAAATTTGCCAATGCCTTTCAATTCCGGTTTGCCTATATTACTATTTTTACGGTGATTTTTGTGGGTGCCCAGGCCATGGAAGTGTTCGAAGATTTTGAATGGAAGTGTATGGCAAAAATTTGCGGCGCCTGTATCGGCATCTTTCTTGTGTTTGATGTGATACGGCCTTATAACAGCACCGTATTGTGGATACAGACCGGATTGCTGGTATTTTACGGACTGGCTGTCTGGGCCTATAAAAATAAGGCGAATTTAAAAAAACTGAGCCTTGTGGCGGTGGGCCTTGTCTTTTATGCGGAAATACTGGCAAACAGTTACTGGGTGGCCAGCGATGCCTATACAAAACCGGCGGGAGAGTATACAGCCTATTCCATGGAACAGGAAAAGCTGGTATCGGATATTAAGAATTATGACAGCGCTGCATTTTACCGGATAGAGCAGAATGAAAACAGAGACCGGAAGCATCATGACAGTTCCTTCTTTGCGAATGAAAGTCTGGCCTATGGCTATTCGGGCATTCAGCAGTATTCCTCTTCCTATGATAAAAAAACCGCAGATTTTATTGCAGCTCTGGGGTATTGCAAAGGATATTTCCCATCCTTTTACAATCAGCCGGTACTTCCGGCGGACAGCCTTCTGGGGGTTAAGTATCTGATGTCCACACAGGCCTATAACGGCTTTGAAAAAATTTCGGAAATTGAGGGAAGGAATGGAAAAGCTGTTTACCAAAATCCTTATGCACTGCCTCTGGGATTCGCTGTCAGCGATGCGGCGGTGGAGCAGATTGGGCTGGACAGCCAGTTTGATATCAATTCCATAGAAGCCAACAATCCTTTTGAATTTCAGAACAAGGTTTACAGTGGGATTTTAGGCGAGGAAATTCGAATTTATGAGCCGGTGGAAGCCCTGTATATCTATGATGAGGTCGTGGAAACTGCCGGATACAGCATAGAGGCAATGGATGAGGATTCGATGATTTACGGCTATACACGCTCGCTGCTGGACAGTATTCCGATGTACATTGACCGGGAATTTTCCTGTTATTACCGGAATGGCTGGGGAAATATGGGAATTTATCAGGTCGGCCGGGGAAGTCAGTCCCATCAGATTGATTTTGAAACGGCAGGAATCGGTGAAGAAATAAAGGCCGCCTACGTGAGTGAAAAACGTGAAGCCGATATTGGATACGCGAACGCCGGAGAGGCACAGCCATGGATGGACAGCGTGTTCTACAGGCTGAATATGGATGTGTTTGAGAATGCCATTCAGAGAATCCGGGAAAATATATTTCAGACAGAAACCTTTTCCGATGGTTTTGTTACAGGAAGCTACAGGGCTTCGGAGGATGGCTGGCTGATGCTCACCATTCCGAATGAAGAGGGCTGGGAAATTTCTGTCAATGGAGAAACCGTCACGGCAGAGGATGGCGTCAATCTGTTCATGACCATACCGGTGAAGGCGGGGGAAAATTATGTGGAACTGACCTACCGTCCAAAGGGGGTCCGGGCCGGAATCGTTCTGTCTGTGATGTCGGTCATTATTTTTGCAGGCTGGATTTTACTGGAAAGAAGAAAAGATAAGAATCGGTAGTGGTAATTTCTGCAAAATCAGTTATAATAATAGGGTAAATGCAAAAAAGATGAAGGGGGACACAAATGTTAGCAACAGATATAGGAATTGATTTGGGGACAGACAGTGTTCTTGTATATATAAAAGGGACAGGCATCGTTTTGAAAGAGCCTTCCGTGGTGGCCTACGACCGGGATACGAATGAGATTAAGAGTATCGGCGAAGAGGCCAGAGAGATGATTGGCAGAACTCCGGGAAATATTGCGGCGGTATGT
>DBGCEW010000164.1:0-26728 GCA_048357495.1 Frisingicoccus sp. | reverse complement strand
TTACAGTCTGCCCCCTTTGGCCACTCGGGAATCCATCCACAATAGTCCTGACAGTATAATAATTTAGCATACCTTTTTCAAAAATGCAAGCACTTTTTCTGAATAATATACCAAATTTTTAAGGACGATATTTCGTCTGGGCTTTTAGCAAAAGTCCGCTGTAGCGTTCCAGCGCAACATGGATCAAACCGCGTTCAATCGGATAATACATGTCTTTTGTATGATACCCGGTTTCATTGGTACACATCAGACTCACCATCCGTGCATCTCCGGGCATTCCCAACCGCCACACGGGCACACGAATCTCCTGAGCCTTATCGCTGTTATTTAAAATAATGACCATCTGTTCTTCCCTGTTAAAACGGCCATAAGAAAGCCACTGGCTGCCTCCATCCAGAAAGCAGTAGGAACCTCTTTTTAAAACACTGTTTTCCCGGCGGATTCGGATGAGATCCCGATGAAACTCAATCAAATCTTTATTCTCATGACCCCATGGATAACTCCTCCGATTATCCGGATCCGTCCAGCCGCACATTCCGGCCTCATCCCCATAATAAATCGTCGGAGCCCCCGGCCATGTCATCTGTAGCAAAACCGCCTCCCGGAAAATTCCGTAATTAATATTTTCACCGGCTGCCTCCGGCCCTGCTGAAGCAATTCGCCCCACTCTGTGATTTGTCCGGGTCAGAAACCGGGAATGATCATGGTTCGAAAGCTCGTTCATGGCTACATAGAGAGACTCCCCGGGAAAAGCACTCATATGGTGACTCATCGCATTTTTAAAGGCCTCCGTATTGCCGAATAAATCCGAGCGGTATTCATCACTATGTTTCTCCATGCCTGTCAGCAGCCAGGTCACAGGTTCCATGAAAGCGTCATAGTTCATCACCGTATCCCACTCATCTCCCTGCAGCCAAGCCGACGGATTTCCGTAATGCTCCGCAAGAATTAACGCCTCCGGATTTACCTCCTTCACGGCCTTTCTGAAATCTTTCCAGAACTGATGGTTAAATTCCGGTGACAGGCCCAGATCGGCAGCCACATCCAGACGCCAGCCGTCGATATTGTATGGCGGCAACAGCCATTTGACAGCCACATTCAAAATGTAATCATACAGTTCCCTGGAGCCTTCGTAGTTCAGTTTCGGCAGTGTCTCATGCCCCCACCATCCATCATAATCACTGTTATCCGGCCAGTTTTCGCTGTGGAAATTAAAGAAGTTCCGATAAGGACTCTCCCCGCTGACATAGGCGCCTTTGGCATAGTCCGGATTTTTGTCATAAATATGCTCTCTGTCCATCCATTTATTAAAGGATCCGCAATGATTGAACACACCATCCAGAATAATCTTCATTCCGCGTCGGTGAATTTCCCGGGTTAGCCGGGCAAAAAGTTCATTGCTGGCTTCCAGATTCCTTCGGTCTGTAACCCTTGAAATAAAACGGGATGCCTTTTCATTGGTCATTTCCCCCTCCGAAAGACATTCGCCTTCGTCATAGATAATCCTTCCATAATGAGGATCCACATAATCATAATCCTGTATATCGTATTTGTGATTTGACGGAGATACAAAGATCGGATTCAGATAAATCGCTTCCACACCGAGCTCCTGCAGGTAATCCAGTTTATCCATGATCCCCTGCAAATCTCCGCCGTAAAAACGGCAGATATCACTGGACTCCGGAAGCGAATTCCAGTCTGTAATTTTCCGGGAATACTGATGGAGATAGATATATTCTTTATCCTCCACATCATTGGATGTATCGCCATTATAAAAACGATCCACAAAAATCTGATAAAAAACGGCGCCCTTGGCCCAGTTTGGTGTCCGAAATCCCGGAATCACTCTGAAATCATAATAATCCTGGTGTTCGTTCATAACACCCCGTTTATTATAATAGACAATAATTTTCCCTGACTGAATTTTAAAATAATAAGTAAAGCCCTCTTCCGGACAATCTATTTCAATCCGATAATAATCAAAGAGTCCCCGGGATTCGGCCCGCTTCATAGGAAAAACATCGCCTCCGATGCAAAGCCCTACCGTCTCCACATTGTTTTTCGCTGTACGGAACCCCAGTACAGCCTTTCCCCCGGCTACTTTGACATATTCTTCCGTACCATCGGCAAATAAAGCCTCTTTATCCACCATCGGCTTCACATAATTGAGATAAAGAAACCTTTTTTTTGCCCGGGTGCTTCTATTTTCTTCAATATAAAAGTCCATGGTCTATTTCCCCAATCATTTTTAATTTTTCTATCCATATGTTAATATTATATTTTAAATTCTATATAAACTCAACCATAAAAACCATATCCCCTGCCGGATACATTATTTTACGCTATAGCCACACCCAAAGTTCTTCTGTTGTTCAAAAAACGCATGAAAAAAGGACAGCCATTCGTTCTGCTGCCCTTTTTTCGGAGAAGGTATTTTTTGTTTCTTATGGGGTGTAACAAAAAACTATATAATGTATTGGGGGGGGTTTACGTTCTTTATTATAACTGCACTCCCTAAATAAATGTTACCAAACATGATTTTATTTGGATTTATTTTTTATGCAAAATGTAAACGTTTTCGTCATTTATCGTCATTTTTATTAATCCATAACGGATTAAGGGCGAATTACTTTGTATAATTCGCCCTTAATTCCTGTTAAATCTTTATTAATTTTCCGATTTTCAAGGATAATTTTTAATTTTTCCTCTTTTTTAACAATTTCCGGGAATATCTGCCGCCGTTTTTTCAACATTTTGCTGATTCGAGTTGAAAAGTGCTTCGAATTCTTCCCGTCCAATCTTCTCTTTTACCAGTAAAAGCTCTGCACACCGCTCCAGAACGTCCCGGTTTTCCCGAATAATTTTTCGTGCCTGTTCGTGACATTCGTCCACAATCCGTTTCACTTCCTGATCGATGACCGTGGCAATGCCTTCACCGTAAGACTTGGTATGGGCCAAATCTCTTCCGATAAACACTTCATCACCATCACCATCATAATTAATCAAACCAACGGCATCCGACATACCGTACTGGGTCACCATCGCTCTGGCCGTCCGGGTTGCAGACTTAATATCCTGAGATGCCCCTGTGGTGATGTCATTAAATATTAATTCCTCCGCCACACGGCCGCCGAGGGATACGATAATATCCTGCAGCATACGGCCTTTGGTATAGAACATTTCATCTTTTTCCGGCAATGGCATCGTATATCCGGCCGCACCGATACCTGTCGGTATAATGGATACGGAATATACAGGACCCACATCCGGAAGCAGATGGAATAAAATCGCATGACCGGATTCATGATAGGCCGTAATTCTCTTCTCTTTCTCAGAGATGACCTTACTTTTCTTTTCAGCACCAATACCCACTTTAACAAAAGCGTTCTGGATATCCGCCTGAACAATATAAGCCCTCCGGGACTTTGCCGCAATAATGGCTGCTTCATTCATCAGATTTTCCAGATCTGCTCCGGTAAATCCGGCAGTCGTCTGAGCAATCTGATCCAGATCCACATCATCCCCAAGCGGTTTACCCTTTGTATGCACGTCCAGAATCTCCCGGCGGCCTTTAACATCCGGCCGGCCAATACCAACCTTCCGGTCAAACCGGCCCGGTCGTAAAATGGCCGGATCCAGAATATCCACGCGGTTGGTGGCTGCCATCACAATAATGCCTTCATTGACACCAAATCCATCCATCTCGACCAGAAGCTGATTCAGGGTCTGTTCTCTTTCATCATGGCCGCCGCCCATACCGGTACCTCTCCGCCGGGCAACCGCATCAATCTCATCAATAAATACAATACACGGGGCATGCTTCTTTGCCTCTTCAAACAAATCCCGGACTCTGGAAGCACCCACGCCGACAAACATCTCTACAAAATCCGAACCGGAAATACTGAAAAACGGCACTCCGGCTTCCCCGGCGACTGCCTTTGCCAGAAGGGTTTTACCGGTTCCCGGAGGTCCCACAAGAAGGACCCCTTTCGGTATCCGGGCGCCCAGTTCTGTATAACGTCTTGGATTCTTCAGAAAATCCACAACCTCCTGAAGCTCCTCTTTCTCTTCCTCCAGACCCGCAACCTTCTTAAAGGTCGTTTCCTTCGCCGACTCATCCGACATCTTGGCACGGCTTTTTCCGAAATTCATCATCTTTGAATTGGAACCGCCCTGCTGTCCGGAAATAAATGAAAAAAGAAATATCAGAAAAACAACGCCGAGAGCCAATGGCAGCACATTCTTTTCAAGCCAGGAATCTCTCTTTGCATCGGTAATAAACCAGTGTTCTACCTGTGTTTCCCTCAACAGTGACTGAACTTCATTCACATCGGTGACATAGCACTCCGACTGGGAATCGTCATTCCATAATACCTCGACTTTTCCGGTCGGCACTTCGCCATTCGGAACAATAACAACCTCTTCAATCGCATCTGCCCGGTTCTGTATATCCTGAAGGAATTGCGGGTACGTATAGTCTCCGGCCCGGTTTAAAAGCATCGTGTCATACAATAATACCGCCAGAAGTATAATTACCAGGACCAGAGGCCAGATGCCAAGTCCTCTTCTTTTATTCAATTGGCAACCTCCTATTCATCTAATACGACAGCTCCGACAAATGGCAGATTACGGTACTTCTGTGCATAATCCAGACCATAGCCTACAACAAATTCGTCCGGGATCTCGAAGCCGGTATAATCTACATGGACATCTGCCACACGGCGGTCCGGTTTGTCAAGAAGCGTACAGATCCGAATACTCTTTGGCTGTCTCTTATATAAAATTTCCACAAGATAATGCAATGTATTTCCAGAGTCAATAATGTCTTCAACAATCAGAACATTCTTACCCTCCAGAGGCTCGTCCAGATCTTTTACAATCCTTACCGCACCCGAAGATAATGTTCCGTCACCATAACTGGATACAGACATAAAATCCATAGATACCGGCACAGAAATACGTTTTGCCAATTCGCACATAAAGAACACGCCGCCCTTCAGTACACAGATCAAATGTACACTTTCTCCGGCATACTGTTCACTGATCTGCTCACCCAGTTCTCGTATCCGGGTATCTACTTCTTCCTCTGTCAGCAATATTTTGATATTGTCCTCCATCGCTTTTTTCTCCTTTTATCCTCGCAACCAATACCCGCTTTGTGGCATTCGTTACTTTATAGTTATCGCTGATACGGTATCCCATAATCCAGAGAATATGGCTTCCATCCGCCAGCAGAAGCATGTTTTCCCGCTGGTCCCGGGGAATTTTTTCATCGATCATCCACCGCTTCAGCAGCTTCCGGTGTCCCTGCCCGTCCAGTGTGATAAAATCGCCATTTTCTCTGGTCCTTACCGTCAGACCACTCTTAATTCTATCATAATCAAACCATTTCGTATACCTATTTATGGGAATTTCTTCAATTTCGCATCCATCCCGAAGGGTGAATTCAATCTCCATTCCCGGTCCCGGAATAAGGAATTTTCCGGGAACACGGACATCCAGGCAAAAAGCATCTTTAACCGTTTCCTCATTTTCCTTTTCCTTTTTTATAACAACACCGTCATAGGTCCGCACCGCCTGAAGCTGTCCCGGAAGATGACATCGCCTGCCGACATATTTATCCATGAGCAGCCGAATCATCTCTATATGCTCCCGGTCCATATCCTTTAGCTGCCCGGCGACAACACGGATCGCCCGCCGTATGACTTCCCGCTGTATCACAATATCAAAGGACATAAACCTTTCATTATGAATCATTACCGATGGCTGGCGCCCAACCTCGGCACACTGGTCAAAGGCCATTTCTCCCTGCCTGTCCAGATAATCGACAATATCCTTTAACAGACCTGCCGTTTCCTGTATATGTTGCCCAGCCGCTGCATTTATATGCTCCTCGGCATAAGGTATTATGTGATTGCGTATCCTGTTTCTCGAGTATAAATCCGTCAGATTGGTTTCATCCGTACGCCATCCGATACCCCTTTCCTGAAGGTATTCCTCGATTTCCCGCCTTCCGGCACACAGCAGCGGCCGGATGATCACATCCCGGACCGGAGGAATTCCTGAAAGCCCCCGCAGGCCTGTCCCCCGGAACAGATTAAACAGTACCGTTTCACCGGCATCCTCCCTTTGATGGGCCACCGCAATCCGTTGAGCGGAAATTTCCTTGCGTACCTTTTCAAAACACTGATACCGGTAATAGCGTCCGGCTTCCTCCTCGGACATCCCCTCTTTCCGGGCGAAGCGCTTCAAATCTACATGAAAGCTGTAGCATGGAATTTTCTGGTCCCGGCATACCTGCTCCACGTAGGACTGGTCCCCATCGGCGGCTTTGCCCCGCAGACCATGATTCACATGGACCACTGCCAGAGATAAATGAAAATATTCGGCCAGTTCAGAAAGGACAAAAAGCAGACCCATAGAATCTGCGCCGCCGGAAACACCGACAACAATTTTCTGTCCTTCTTCAACCATATGATTCTGCTGCATATATTCACTGACTTTTTCAACCAGATAATTCATTCGCAACGCTCCTTTTCTATATCAACACACTAAAGTTATCATAACACAGATGCCGTCTTCTTACAAATTGTGCATACAAGAACCGTCATATCATCCTGCTGCACTTCCCCCGGCCTGTCCAAAGCTTCATTCAAAATTTCCGATGCCATTCCGTTTGGGTTGGTAATATCCATCTCTGATAATAATGTACAAATCGCTTCATTTCCATGATTAAACCGGTTCACAACCCCATCGCTCACCATTACAATCGTATCCCCGTCAAAAAGATTTCTGCAAAACCCTTCACAGTCCATTTCCGGAAAGACCCCCATCGGAAGGGATCCGGAAGTCACACACTCTACCTGACTGCCTCTCTTTATAAAGGTTGAGGACGCACCTATTTTTATAAATTCACATATACCACTATACAAATCAATAACGCTTAAATCCATCGATGAAAATAACTGCCTGTCCCCATGAAGCATCATAAGGGAATTGATCATCCGCAGGGCAGAGCGTCTCTGAAATCCCGTATCCACCATCTGCTCCAGAAGATTAATCATCAATTCGCTATCCGCTTTTGCCCTCTCCCCGCTGCCCATACCGTCAGAAAGGGACATGAGTACCTGTCCGGAATCCAGATAAATAAATGCATAGCTGTCGCCATTGACGCCTTCCCCCTCCCGGGGCTTCCGGGCAATCCCCTGGATCAGACGGTACCGTGTATCCTCCACAAGTTCAAAAACCGTATATTTCCGGCCCAGGAGCTCCGGCGTATGCTTTTCGGGAACAAACCGCTGTCCTGCAGCTTCACTGACGGCGTCGGCCAGTTCTTTAACTGTCATACACCGTCCCCGCCATATCCGGGCGATCATATATATTTTCTGCCGCCGCCCGTGACTTCCCTCGTCCGTCACAGAAATCTTCTTTATTTTTATTCGTTTTTTACTTAACTGACGTATTAATACATCGGACAGTTTTTTTGAACGTTCTTTTCTTTCTGACAATTCCATAGACAGATCGTCCATAATTTCGGCGATCTCACCCATCTGTCCGGCAAAAGCCAGACGATTTTCATTCAGACGGTTCTGCCAGCTTAAATTTAAGCTGGCGGTCTGCATCACCCGATTAGTTTCTTTCAGAAAACCATCAATATGAATACATCTCCGGCGAAAACCGGCCGGCACCTGTTTCTTTTCCACCTGCCCCCGCTCTGAAAATATATTCAGCAGACCATAGGCAGAATGACAGGTATCATAATATTCTTTTTCCCAGCAGTGCTCCCGTCTGCCGCAGGCAGCACACATATTTTCTGTCAGCTCTGAGAATGCCTGGGCCATTTCCCCTTCACTCAGATTTTCCTTTTTCGGTATCTCATTTGTCAGCATATGCGACAGCTTACGAAAAGATGACGCCATATCGCCCAGACGGCATTTAATAAAATTTTGTTCGGTTTGGGTCTCTGCCTCGGGGAGTTCCCGGGCAATACCCTTTAAAAACACCTTCATCGTTCCGTAAAACAGCGCAAATCCCACTGCGCCGCAAACCGCCTCAATGCCTCCCATTTTCAAATGAAAGACGGCTGCTTCTGTGGAAATACCGTCTCTGGCAAGCCCATAACCCACATCTGCGGACAAAATTAAAAGACTTAACATCAGTAGCATCTCATGCTGGCTGACCCAAGCCTTTTTCCATTCCAGTATATAGGTTATGAACATAATACCAATAAGTATTCCAAGATATTTCAGAAGTATGGTCTGGGGAATCCCGGCCACCATACCAAGCAAGGTAACTACCGGCAGCAAATTCCGGTGTTCCGGCCACATATAGGCCGCTCCGAAATATGCAATGCCAAATGGATTCATCACTCCTGTCACAGGATATTGTAAAAAACCGCTGAGCAATATAACCATCCACTGACGGATATTGATTCGCCTCATTCATATCCCTCCCATAATGTCTGCCGTCAGACACTAACATCCTATGTTCCGGGGACATGCTTGTTGCTCACAATTCTTCGACAGCCGAACCTGCCTACTTGCTCTTTTTAAAGATAATATCCTCTGAATTCGCCAGACCAAGCTTTTCCCTGGCCAGTTCTTTATAATAGGTATCCGAATTGATATAATCCGATTTTTCCTCTAATACTGCCTTCATCTCTTTCTGTTCATCAATCTGAACCTGGAGCTCCTCGGCAACAGCTCTGTCCGCTGCAAGCTCTTCTTTTAATTTAGAACTGTTATACATAAGAACAATACAGAAAACCAGAACAACACAGGCAATGATGGCCATCCCGCCCCGTCTGCTTCGCCGCTTTCTGCGTCTCACACTCTTTTTTTCCATATATTTCCACCCGAAATTCCTATATTCACTAACAAGCTTTCATTTATCCTTTTTATTTTACCTGTTTCTGCAAAATAATTCAATAGTTATCCCCGGATTTCTGTCGGATTTTCCGAAGAGCCTGACAGATTTTCCGAAACAGACGAAAAAATGGACTCAATATCCAGCTTATGAGCGAGATATACACCGGACTTATCGTTTTGAGATAAAATACACTTCCGGTCAGGATCCCCGCAATGGTAAAACTCCGTATCTCTCCCCGGTTGTAAGTGAACAGCAGATAAAACAGGACAACGGTCATCACGGCCCAGTAAAGAAGGTCCTCCCCATTGATCCAGAAAAGCGAATGGTGAATAAGCCTCCGGAGAATCCTCAGGCTGTCATAAAACAGACACATGCCGATCCCCCAGAAGATTGCAAGAAAAAAAAGGTAGAATTGACTTTGAACTTCTGCACTCATAGGCTAGCGGAACAGCCGTCCGAAACCTTTTTCCGGATTTTTCGGCGGCTTCTTACTATTGGAGTATACGAGGCTGTCCACATGACCATCCACATTCACCTCGCCCTTTTCCAATGTCAGATGGTTCACATGAAGGTCTTCACCCCGGATCAGCAAAAGCCCCTCTTCTGTATCCATAACAATTTCATTGGTATCAAAAGAAATCACATCCAAAATCCCTGTCATCTGAGCACTGCTTCGGTTGAACAGGGTCAATTTATGATTCTTTCCCCCAATTCTTTCGTCCATAAAAAAACCTCCCCATATACCCGGATTACTTTAAGTTAATCTAAATATATGGAAAGGGCTTCTAAAATATTCTATAAATACCTGAACAGTTCTTTCGCTTCTTCCTTACGGACGGTATCCGCAACGTTTAAAACTTCCACCTTAACATTGCGGGTCCCAAAGCCAATCTCTATAATATCACCGGCCTTAACCCCGGTACCCGCCTTGGCAACTTTGCCATTAATGGATACGCGGCCGGCATCACACGCTTCATTCGCCACTGTTCTCCGTTTAATCAAACGGGATACTTTTAAAAATTTATCCAAACGCATCGGATTATTTATTAATCATGTCTTTTAACGCTTTACCAGCTTTGAATTTTGGAGATTTGGAAGCAGCGATCTTCATAGCTTCGCCAGTCTGAGGATTTCTTCCTTCTCTTTCCGGTCTTTCGCTGACTTCAAAAGTACCGAAACCAACTAACTGTACTTTTTCACCTTTTGTTAATTCTTCGCCAATAATATCTACAAAAGCTTTTAAAGCTTTCTCAGCATCTTTCTTAGATAATTCCGCCTGTTCTGCCATAGCTGCGATTAACTCTGTTTTGTTCATTCTAATGTTCCTCCTTAAATTTCTTAAACATATTCAATTTAAATGTTTAATTTCATTCCATAATTCATCCATCTGTCCGATGGTCATATTTTCCAGATGCAGCCCTTTTTTTGCGGCTGTTTCCTCAATATATTCAAATCTATTTATAAACTTTTCCGTTGCATTTGTCAAGGCATTTTCTGCATTTATGTTGAAAAACCGGGATAAATTGACCACTGAAAATATCAAATCTCCCAATTCCTCAAAAATTTGTAATTCGTCCCCGTTTTCAGCGGCTTCAAGGACTTCCTGAAGCTCTTCCTGAACCTTTTCTGCCGTCTGGCGGTAGTCTGAAAAATCAAACCCCACCTTGGCCGCTTTCTTCTGAACCTTAGCCGCACGGATATTCGCAGGCAAAGATCTGGCGACCCTGCGCATTCCTTCGGTCAGTGTCTCTTCATTCTTTTCCTTCTTTTTAATGTCTTCCCAATTTTCCAGCACCTGTTCCGGTGTATGTGCTGTATGCTCATGAAATACATGGGGATGCCTTCGAATCATTTTTTCAGAAATCCCCTTTAACACATCCGCCATGGTAAAACGGCCGTCCTCTTCCCCGATCTGTGCATGCATAACCACCTGAAGCAGCACATCTCCCAGCTCTTCGCAGAGATTGGCATCATCACCGCTGGCCTTATAGATATCAATACCCTCCGCCGCTTCATAGGCCTCTTCAATCATACAGTCCCGAAGACTCTCATGGGTCTGCACCCTGTCCCATGGACATCCGTCATTTCCTCTTAACCGGGCAATAATATTCTTAAAATCTTCAAATGTATATTCTTTATCCATCACATGACTCCTGTTCTTCTTCCGTCTCCGAATTCTTTCGTATACAAACCGCCCACACCTGCTGCCGCGTTGCCTTTTCCATCTCCTCCTGGGCAAATTTCCAGTCCGAAACCTTTTTCACCGGATTCAATTCCCTCAACCCTTTCACCGGGATCATGACATCCAGGGCCGCCGTCACTTCATCCACCCTCGGTGTTTCATCAAACTTGACAAGCATTCTTTCATCCTCCAAAAAGAATTTTAAAATTGACGTGCTTGTTGTCTCCACATAGGACAGCATCAGGTACAACACCGGATTCCCATCTTCATCTTCACGGATAACACCCTGACTTCCCACAAGATAGGTTTCTCCATTTAAGTTCACTTTACTGTAAGCCGCCGTCTCAAAGCCGATCTTTATCCGATGTACCGCATCGCCTTCCCGGGTTTCCAGCCACAATCCCTCCTCCCGGATTGCAAACCGGAACCCCCGCATTCCCAGAGAATAATTATTATGGATCATCTGAAGCATCAGTGGAATAACACTGGCTGTATTTTCCTCCATTTCGTATACCTTTCCAACGACCCGCTCCATAACCTTCGGAATCCCCGATACCATCCGTCCCCATCGAAGGGGTGTTGGATGCATAATCAGTGTTTTCCCTTTAAAAGGACCTTTATTCTGATAAATTTTCCGAAGGGGCGGAACGATACGGGAAAAGGATAAATATTCCAAGGTCTTATTCAACCTCTGAAGCGCCTCTTTATTTTCAGGCAGCGGCGTATCGGAAAACGGCAGGGATGCAGCTCCGAAATACTTCATAATCGTTTCCATGGCCTTTCCCTCCGGAAAAAGGCAGGCACTTCCTGCCGTTGCCGCGATGACTATATCTCTGTCCGGAATAATCACCACATTCTGTCCAAGCATTCCGTTAAACTGATAGGCCCCGGGCCTGCCGCACATCCAAAACTGATAACCGTAGCCATAGCGGTTCATCGCCTCCGGCGTATCCATCTGCTTTTGTGTAGCCTCTGTAAGCCACGCTTCCGGAACCAGCTGCTGTCCCTCCCACCGGCCTTTATTTAAGCAGAGCAGACCGAGCTTTACCATATCTTCAATCCATAAGCTCAGCCCCCATCCGCCCTTGTTTATATGCTCCGGGTTCTCCTCCCAGTAAAGCCCATAAATTCCCATCGGATGGAATAACTTTTCATTCAGATAATCCAATAGCTTCATCCCTGTTTGTTTCTGAATGATGGCCGAAAGCATAAAGGTATTCGTGCTGTTATAAGCGAAGACCTCTCCGGGCTGAAAAACCCCCACCGAACGGATAAACCCTTCAACCCACTGATCCTCCGTCACCGTGGATAATTCATTAAACGTAACGCCGGTACTCATTGTCAGCAGATCTCTGATCCGGATATCCTTTCGCCGCAGCCTTTCCTGCCACTTACTCTCTTCCGGAAAAATGTCATAAACAGAATCCTCCAGAGAAAAATATCCCTCTTCGATGGCAATCCCCACGGCAAGGCTTGTAATGCTTTTACACATGGAATGGGAAATATGCCATATCCACTCTTTGTATGGTTTATATGCCCCCGATGCAATAATTTTCCCATGCCGGGCTACCATAATACAATGGGATGCCAGTTCCTTTTCAGACATGGCTTTATAAAATTCCGTCAGCCAGCCGGAAGGGATTCCCTGGGCTTCCGGCGAAGACCTTTCCAGGGGCTGAGGGTCCTGCCGGAACTCCGGCATTTCCGGTTTTTGAGGGGTATATATGTCCGACTGCATTTTCTCGCGTTTTCCCTGAAGCAAATGACTGATGAGCTCTATAGATTTAATCGATGATAGCATATTTTCCGGCTCCCTTCCTTTTTTAGTTATTGTATCCTGCCATCGCCGCCTCTGTCAAATTATTCCCGCCTTTTGGCAGCCACCGGATACGGCTGTCAGTTTGCTCTGATCCGGTTTTTGTGTTATATTTATGTATGTATGGAAAGGGGTAATTATTATGAGTAATAGAACACTTTATCTGGAATGTTTCTCCGGCATCAGCGGAGACATGGCGGTTGCCGCCCTCATTGATCTCGGAATTGATCCGACGTACCTGAAAAACGCCTTAAACACACTGAATGTCAGCGGCTATGACGTAGAAATATCCAACGTAAATAAATCCGGTATCCGTGCCTGTGACTTCAATGTTGTTTTAGACAAGGCTCATGAGAACCATGACCATGATATGGAATATCTCCATGGCTCCCACAGCCATGAACACCATCATGACCATGAGCATCATCATGACCATGAACATCATCACGATCATGAACATCATCACAATCATGAACATCATCACGAACACCGGAACCTGGAAAATATTCAGGCCATCATTAACAGCAGCGGTATTCGCCGCCGCGCCAAAATCATTGCTTTAAAAGTCTTTCAGGTCATTGCAGAGGCCGAAGGAAAGGCTCATAACAAACCGCTGAATGAAGTCCATTTCCATGAAGTGGGTGCTGTGGATTCCATTGTGGATATCGTTGCTCTTGCTGTCTGCCTGGATGCACTGGATGTGGACGACGTTATTGTTTCTGAATTATATGAAGGTCAGGGAACGGTCCGCTGCCAGCACGGCATCCTTCCTATTCCTGTCCCTGCGGTTGCAAATATTATTTCCGCATATCAGCTCCCGATACACATCATGGATATTCACGGTGAATTCGTCACACCGACAGGGGCTGCCATTGCCGCCGCACTGCGCACCAAAGATAAACTTCCGGAGCATTTCCGGATTCTTCAGACAGGTATTGGCGCCGGAAAACGGGAATACGAAAAAGCCAGCATTCTCCGTGCCTTAATTATCGAAGACCTTGATGTCAAGCCGGAGGAAAAAAATACCGACGCCCCGTCAGCATCCCGGGAAATTGCGATCAACAAGGAAAAGCATCTGGCAGAGGTAAAACCTTCTGAACGGGAAATAGGTCCTGCAAAACGGGAAGCAGCGATGGAACCTGTCTGGAAAGTCGAAACAAATCTGGATGACTGCACCGGTGAAGCGATCGCTTTCGCCTCTCATGAACTTTTTGAAGCCGGAGCCCAGGACGTGTACACTACACCGATTTATATGAAAAAGAACCGGCCGGCCACCATGCTGACCGTTCTCTGCCGGGAATCTCTGATCCCAAAGATGGAAAATATCCTTTTTACCCACACCACAACGATTGGTCTCCGAAAATACCCGGTAGAACGTACCGTTCTCCCCCGGGAAGTCCGCGCCATCGATACTCCATGGGGAAAAGCAGATGTCAAATACACAACATGGAACGGCCATATTTATGCCTACCCTGAAAATGACGATGTGGCTGAAATTGCCCGCAAAAACGATTTAAGCTTTCCTGAAGTCTATGCCATCATTAAGTCCCTGGCCTATGATACATCGGCTCTGACATCGAAAACATCAGAAACCGCCAAGGGCATTGAATGCAAAAAAGCCCTGCCTGAAGGCAAAACCAAATAAAGGAGATTCTCAATGGAACAACTCATTCAGCTTTTTGAACCTCACGTAAATGAAGGTATTTGCCTTGCCTTCTCCGGCGGTGTTGACAGCAGTCTTCTGCTGTCTGCCGCCTGCCAGGCGGTTTCCCGGATAAATCCGGATAAACCGGTTTTGGCTGTCACCTTTGAAACCCGGCTCCATCCTCCCGGCGATACCGATGAAGCCCGTTCACTGGCCCAGTCCCTTGGCGCCCGCCACAAGGTCATTCAGATTGACGAATTTTCCGATGCACGGATTCTGACCAATCCAAAAAACCGATGTTATCTTTGTAAGTCCCTCCTGTTTACGGCTTTACTTCAGGCCGGAAGTGACGAAGGATACCGCTGGTTCTGTGAAGGCTCCAATATGGATGACACCAGAGTTTACCGTCCCGGCCTTCAAGCCGTCCGTGAAGCCGGCGTTCACAGCCCCCTGATTGAAAGAGGTCTGACAAAAGAAGATGTTCGTCGTCTGGCCGCCGAAGCCGGACTGAAAACCGCATCGAAACCGTCCACGCCATGTATGGCCACACGGCTTCCTTACGATACCCCCTTTGACTACGAACTCTTAAATCGTATTCATCAGGGTGAACATTGGCTCAGAAACCTCGGCTTTTATAATGTACGCCTTCGTTTTCATGCACCGGTTCTTCGAATCGAAATCGATAAAACAGACTTTAACCGCTTTATGGACCAGCATGAACCGATTACCCGGGCTATGAAAAACCTTGGTTTCCTGTATATCACACTGGATCTGGAAGGTTTTCGTTCCGGAAGTATGGATCTTTAGATTAAAAATCCTCCTTTTCGCATATACTAAATTCATATACGAAAAGGAGGATTTTTTATGCATCAGACTTATCCATTTGAATTAACACCTCTTCCATACAGCTATGACGCACTTGAACCTTATATGGATGCAGAAACACTTCATTACCACCATGATAAACATTTAAAAGCCTATATCGACAATCTCAATAAAATTTTAAAGGATTATCCACAATATCATTCATGGACGCTGGAAGATATCCTCAAAAATCTGGATGAATTTCCGGAAGATATCCGCCAGGCTGTCATGAATAATGCCGGAGGCGTCTATAACCATCAGATGTTTTTTGAACTTATGCACACTCCGGTCAACGAAAATCCAATGAAGGAAATGCTTGTCAGCGCCTTTGGCTCCTATGAAAGCTTTGTAGAAAGCATGACCGAGCATGCCATGTCCCAGTTCGGTTCCGGTTATGCCTGGCTGGTCCTCAATCCGGATAAAAAACTGGAAATTCTCAATACGCCAAACCAGAACAATCCGATTTCCAATGGAAATATCCCCCTTCTTGCCGTTGATGTTTGGGAGCATGCCTACTATCTGAAATACAAAAATCTCAGAAAGGACTATGTGACCAACTGGTTCCATCTCATTCACTGGGACGAAGTATACCGCCGGACCAAAGCCCATATGGACTAAAGAAATCAAAAAAAGGATGTCCAAAAGCCCTGTCTGAAAAATAACATCGTTTTTGGACATCCCATAATCATTCCTGTTTTATCCCCAGAGATTTGCCGGATAAACACCGTCTGCAATCAACTTCTTAAAGGAAGCAACCACGCTTTCCTTATCCTCTTTGTAGGTTACTCCAAACCACTTATCCCTTGTTTCCAGCACTTTTACGGAAGCCTTATCCGCTTTGATCAACTGGTCAACAATCGTTGGCAATAAATATTCACGCTTCACTTCGCCGTCCGGAATCTCTTCTAAAAATGCTTTAAACCCGGTTTCCAGTTCATTCAGGAAATTCGGAGTAAAGCCCCACATATTCATAGATACATGCTGATCCGGTGTGATCACCATATCCGAGCCATTATCCTCATGGGCAATCCTGCCTTCCGGTGTCATATAAATACCGGAGGTTTCCACAACCTGAGACAGATAGTCCTCTGCATCAACCATACAGACACCTCTGGTCACCGCACCGTTGTCACTTAATGTGTTTTTCAGGATAAAGCCGGCCATACACAGATCATAGACCTTATCGGTCGTTCCATCACTGACCAGATAATCATGAACCTTCTTAAAGGCTTCCTTGCCGTAATAATCATCCGCATTAATGACAGCAAAAGGTTCATTCACAACGCCCTTACAGCAAAGCACTGCCTGACCGGTTCCCCATGGCTTTTTTCGGTCTTCCGGCGCCCGGAAGCCTTCCGGTAAGTCATCCAGAGACTGGAAAACATATTCAACATCAATTACCTTCTCAATCCGCTGTCCGATAATCTCCCGAAAATCTTCCTCAATATCTTTTCGAAGGATAAACACAACTTTATTAAATCCTGCTGCCTTCGCATCATAAATGGAATAATCCATAATGATTTCACCATTCGGGCCCATAGGCTCTAACTGCTTAATTCCTCCGCCGAACCGGCTGCCGATTCCAGCTGCCATAATCACCAATGTTGTATTCTTCATATTCTTAAAACTCCTGATTCTTTTAAATTTATTGGTATTATAACACACACGCGCCAATATAGCTACTTTTTTCCATTTCCCTTCATAAATAGCGCAACGGCCCCGGAAGTATCTTTATCAGATTCTTCTGAGACCGCTTCTTTTAAGCCGTCAGATATTCAGTTCTATTTTCTTTCCTGTCATTTTATATTTTCTGTAACAGACCCCTGCAGAATCCAGCATTCGTTTTGAAGCAACGACCGAAGGTGTATCCGCATATTTATCTTCATCATAAATAATCTCTTTAATGCCGCTCTGAATAATCGCCTTGGCACATTCATTGCACGGAAACAGGGATACGTAAATTTTTGCTCCCTCAAGATTTCCGCCCCGGTAGTTCAAAATAGCGTTCAATTCACTGTGGGTGACGTACACGTATTTCGTATCCAGAGGCTCTCCCTCCCTGGCCCATGGATATTCATCATCCGAACATCCCAGCGGGAAACCATTGTAACCCATCGACAAGATTTTATTATCCGTACTCACAATACAGGACCCCACCTGACTGTTCGGATCCTTTGACCGGAGTCCTGCCAGTTTTGCCACCGCCATAAAGTATTCATCCCAGGTAATATAATTTTCTCTTTTTCCACTCATTTCCGATCCCCCAGTTCCTTCTCTCATCCTTTGTCATTCAACGTAAATCTGCTGATGGCCTGCAGCCTTGAGCAGACGGTTCATAATGGCCTGACCGCGGCTGCCTTCCGCAAAGCTTTCTGAATAAATATAGTCCACGGATGCCCCGTCCATACGGCGCAGAATATCATAAAGGTTGTGGCTGATCGTAGCCTCATCCTTACGGGTCCCAATGCTCATCACCGTCATCGACGCTCCATAACATGTTTCCGATGCCTGATACGCGGCAAAGGTTTCATCCGTTGCAATAATGCCAACCCGGTATCCCTCTGCAATTTTCCCGGAAGCCATTTCTGTAATTTTTTCAACCACCTTTGCGCTTTCACCAGAAACAATCAGCAGTTCTCCCTTCGGCGCATAATGTTTATATTTCATCCCCGGCGCCTTTGGCCGGAAATTTTTGTCTTTATTCTCGCTTAAAATTGCCGGGTCCATCCGCACCTCTCCAATGACCTCGGAAAGCATGGCCTCTGTAATATATCCCGGACGCAAAATCATCGGTACATCACCGCTCAAATCCACAATCGTGGATTCAATGCCAATGCCGACCGGACCGGCATCCAGAATCATATCGATTTTTCCATTCAGATCTTCATAGACATGTTCTGCCCGGGTCGGACTCGGACGTCCAGATGTATTCGCGCTGGGCGCCGCCAGCGGAATGCCCGAGGATGCAATCAGTTTCCGGGCAACCGGATGGGACGGCATACGCACCGCAACCGTTTCCAGCCCGCCGGTGGTTCCATAGGGAACTTCCGGCCGTTTCGGCAAAATCATCGTCAGAGGACCGGGCCAGAATTTTTCTGCCAGCTTCACTGCTGTTTCCGGAAGCTCAGACACCAGTTGCTCCATCGCTTTCATATCCCCAATATGGACAATCAACGGGTTATCCGAAGGTCTGCCTTTAGCCGTATATATTTTTGCTGCAGCCTTTTCATCCATCGCATTGGCTGCCAGCCCATAGACCGTTTCTGTCGGTATCGCCACAAGACCGCCTTCCGCCAATATTTTCCCAGCAGCTTCCAGCCATATGGCCTCCCGGGTTTCCTTTATATGGTATATCTGCGTTTTCATCTGTTTCATCTCCATTATATTTTCACCAATGACTATCTGGTATTATTATAATCTGAATACACACTTTTTTCCAGCATTTCTATTGAATTCCCACACCATTCATATAATGCATGGTCCCGAGGTAAATATTCCACGCCAGCTTCCTCTGATACTCTACAGTTCCAAGCTTCGCCTCTTCCGCCGTGTTCGTCAGAAAACCGCATTCTACAATCACAATAGGCGCGGATGAATTTTTCAGCATATAATAATTCATATTGGATTTGGGTACGCGGGTATTTTCCGGATCCACCCCGGCAATCAGTTGATCCTGAAGGCAGGAGGCCAGTCTTGCCCCTTCTGCTGAATCTTTAAGATAAAATACCTGGGCGCCGCTGTATTTGGCATCCGTAAAAATATTCTGATGGATGCACAAAACAAAGTCCGGATCTGCCTCTTTTATAATTTCAATCCGTTTTGCCAGATCCTCCTTTTTTTTATTCCCTGCACTCTCACTGTAAAGCCCCTTATCCGTGTCCCGGGTCATAATAACCTCTATGCCCTGCTGTTCCAGATAGGATTTTAAAAAGAGGGCTACGGAAAGATTCACATCCTTTTCCAGTACCCCCGATACGCCAATCCCTCCCGGATCATTCCCTCCGTGTCCCGGGTCTATAACAATCGTCTTTTTTGTCTTTTCCTCTGTTCCGGTGGAAATTACGGCTGCAACTTTTGAATATGTACGGCTGTAAAAAAGAACAGATAATCCCAAAAAACCTGTCAGCAGCGCCACTGCAAATATTCGTTTCATAAATTCACCGCAAAACATATCATTGCTAAACTATATGCCCTGCCGTCTTTACTTATTCCACAGTTCCGGCGCCTCTTTTCTGAGTTTCTGTGCATCTGTCCCGCTGATAAATTCTTTTTTTCCGAGATTTTATTCTTTTTTTCCCATATCAAATTCTCTTTTCCAAAATATATTTTCATTTTACACTATAAGTGTTAAATAATTCCACCTAAAGTTTGACTTTATTGGTTACACTTATTGTGTAATTTTTTTTCACACTATTTTCTTCATTTAAAAGAAGGAATTCTTGTAAGCTATACAAGTCAAAAGGGGGGATCCATATGTCTGATTTTGCAAGACGCCTCAGGGAACTGCGATTAAAATATTATTGGAATCAAAGCCAGCTGGCCAAACGCACTGGCGTGTCTACCAGCTTAATCAGCTCCTATGAAAATTCCGAGCGCTTCCCCTCCCTTGACATTCTTATAAAATTGTCCGATATATTCTGCTGCTCCACCGATTACCTTTTGGGGCTGGAATACGAACAGACCCTTAACATTAAAGGACTCAGCGATCAGCAAATCCGGCTGATCACCGAACTTATCAGTGAATTTAAAAAAGAACATCCTTCCTCCCTTCCCAAAAAACCTTAACGTGCTATAATAAGGTTATCGCTATGAAACAGGATGGGAGGATTTTTAATGAATAAGATCGAACAAATTCGAGGCGAAATGGTAACGGCGATGAAAGCCAGAGATAAGGAACGCAAAGAAGCCCTTTCCATGCTCCTCGGAGCCTTAAAAAACAAAGCCATTGATAAACGCTGTGATTTAACCGAAGCAGAAGAAAATGATATCGTCCTTAAGGAGATTAAGCAGCTTAAGGAAACCCTTGAATCTGCACCGTCAGACCGTACGGATATCATTGAACAATGCCGTTTTCGGATTCAGGTGTATGAAGAATTTGCACCTAAATTTATGACTGAGGATGAAATCAAAGCAACGATTCAACAGGTACTGGACAAACTTGGTCTCTCTGCACCTACCGCAAAAGACAAAGGGAAAATCATGAAAGAACTCATGCCGCTTGTAAAAGGCAAGTCCGATGGCAAAGTGGTCAACACCCTTGTTTCCGGATTTTTCCAATGACAGCATTGTGTAACAAAAAGGAGTATGAACTATATGCATAAGAAAGATGATATTGTTAAAATATATGATGATATGTTTAATTTAATTGGTGCGGAAAAGTGGTCCGTTGTCCATGAAAAGGGCCTGCTGCATCAGGTTGTCCATCTCTGGATTTACGGGGATGACGCCGAAGGCCGGTGGCTCTATTTCATTCAGCGCTCCAAAGACCGTGAAGATTTTCCGGGGCTTCTGGATTTACCCGTCAGCGGTCATATTGATCCGGAAGAGACTTTCTCCCATACCATCGTCACCCTCACTCAGGAATGCCTTGGCCTGAAGCTGCTCCCGGAACATTTGGAACATGTCGGTAATATCCACCAGATTATCGATACCGATACGTTCCACGACAATGCTTTCTGTCAGGTCTATATGAAAAAAATCCAGCTCCCTGTTCCTGAATTTGATGTTCACGGCCCGGAAATGCTTTTTAAAGTTAAGTATGATGACTTCTGCCACTGGATCGAGGACCCTCAGGGAGGCCTTTCCCTCTTTACACCGGAGGGTCAGTTTATCACCGAATCCCATGCCGGGGACTGGTGGTGGCTCAGAAAGAAGGAATTTGATACCATCGTAAAACCTTACCTCAGCGAACACTGAGAATATTAAAAAGATGCCTTTTCTCTAACCAAAGAAAAGGCATCTTTTTAGTCTCTGTACATTCGATATCCCAGTCCCCAGACCGTTTCAATATACTGTTCTCCGGGATCCGCCCGTTTAAGCTTACTCCTCAGATTACTGATATGTATCTTTACCGCATTATCATCTCCGGTATAGGCCTGCCTCCAGATTGTTTCATATAAAACCGATTTGGTATGGATGCATTCTCTGTGACACATCAAAAAATTTAAAATCATAAATTCCTTTGCCGTCAAGTCCAGCTTCCTGTAATTCACTTCTGCTTTCCTTAACCCACCGTTGTTAATTTTCAGATTTTTATATTGGTGCAGCCGCACATTATGGACCCGTTTATAGGCCTGGCGCAGGTAACTCTCAAGAACCTCATCCAACGCTTCATCGCTGATCCGTGATTCAATCATCCCATCGCATCGGTTCCGCATATATTCCACCACCGGTTCCGGTATGCCATTACCACATACGCTCAGCAGTGGAACATCTGAAAACATCCGAATCTGCCGAAGTGTCTCGTCCCTCTCCTCTCCGGAAATCTCCGGAGAAAAAATAACCGCATCATAGGGATGTAATTTAATACTGCTGACCAGTTCTCCGTCAGCAACAGATGCTACCACATATCCCAGTTCCCTTAACCGTTTTTCCAGCCGATAATCCGGCGGCACTGCCTGTTCTGCCAGTAAAATCATCGCCATCTGCACCTGCCCTTCTGTATTTGCCGATTCATCAGGTTTGTACCATCCGTTGGTACTTTGTGATTATTATAACACAATACAATACTATAGGCGAGGAGAAATATTTGACATTTAATTACTATACAAATAAAATAAAACTATATTTATAAATCAGGAGCCCGTTATGAGAATAGCTATTTGTGATGATGATTATCAAACATGCCTCTTTATAGAAAAAATAATTCTACAATATGCAAAAAAAAATGGAATCTTAATAGAATCGGATGTTTATCAATCTGCCGAAAGTCTTTACCAAAACTTTGAAGATTCTACCGACTTGCTTTTTTTAGATATTCAATTACCAGATATTTCCGGAATTGAAGTTGGCCATTTTTTACGAAACCGTACAATGAATTATGAACTTCAAATTGTATTTATATCCGGCAACCCGGAATATGCCTTAGAACTGTTCAAAATTCGGCCGCTGGATTTTCTGGTTAAACCATTTTCTGAAAAAGAAATTATTGATATATTGGATGAATATACTCAGAAAATAATTCCAAAAACTTTATGTTTTTTTTACAAATTTAAAACAACTACGCGAAAAATTCCCTATAGAGATATTCTTTACTTCTCGAGTGAATCCCGAAAAACGATTATCCATTTAAAAAATGGTGAAGCTATAGCGATTTACAAAAAACTTTCAGAAATTGAAAAAGAAATCCCCAATGAAATTTTTTGGAGAATCCATAAATCCTATATCATAAACTCACAATATCTAATTTCCTGCCAACACAACCAATTATTGATGAACAACAATGATATTCTGCCAATCAGCAGAAATTACAAAAATGATGTATACTTTAAAATTATAAATCAATAAAGAAGGAGTTCACCATGGAAACTTTAACCTTCCTGATATCCAATGCCTTTCATGTATACGTTGTTTGGCGTTTTGCATACAAAATATTTTTGAATTATGATTCAAATAAACCTACCATAGCTATGACCATTCTTTACTATCTGCTGAACAGTTTATGTATTATCATTTTTAAGAATCCCGGGATAAACTTACTGTCCTCTCTCATTGGATTGGCTTTGATGACCATACCAGGTAAAGATAAAATTATAAAGAAACTTTTCTTCATAATTCTTGTTACAAGCACCGGTCTTGTATGGGATATTTTGATCTACGCTCTCATAAATAAACCGGATAGTTTAAATACTGTTGGTATAATTACAAATGTATCCTTATTCGTTGTGGAAATATTTTTTGAAACTATTTTTTTCCATCCATATAATAATGAAATGAAAAAAAAAGAAGGCATTGTTCTGTGCATCGTTCCTGTTGGAACACTTATCATGCTTTATTCTGTGTATGCCAACAATAATACTTCTATGAACCTATACCTGATATGTTCCATTGTCGGAATGCTCACTAATATTATTATTTTTCAATTTTACGATGCCTTATGCGGTTATTACGATAAGCTTCTGAAAGCCCAACAAGCTGAATTGCAATTAAAACTGTATGAAGACCAAATTCATTATATGGAATCCGCTGAAAAAAAGATGCACGCCTTTCGACACGATTTAAATAACCATTTTTCTGCTATCCATTCCCTGGCCCAGGCTAATAAAACAAAGGAACTCTTGTCTTTTTTAGAACAATTTCAAATTTCTTTCCCAAAAGACGACCTGATACCCTATACACGTAATAAAGAATTTAATCTATTACTCAATTATTTGATGAAGAAGGCTAAATCCAAGAACATTATTCCTAAAATAGACACAGATATTCCCATAACACTTAACTGTAATATGTATGACCTTAATGTGCTTTTAAGCAATCTTTTCGACAATGCCATAGAAGCTGCATCATTCACCAGCGAGAAAAAACTCAATTTCCGGATAAAATATGCTAAAGAAATTATGAATATCGAAATATCCAATAGCTATACCGGAAAACTACTCAAAAGAGGAAATTACTATCAGTCAACAAAGTCAGATAAGGGCATTCACGGCTACGGGCTGCAAAATATACAAAATATCGTTGAAAAGTACCACGGAACCATTCAATTCAAACAGGAGCGGAAAATTTTCTCTGTATCCATCTTTTTGTGCATAACTTAAACCAAATAATTTTCTTTAATCATAAGCTGTCCAGCACTTCACTATTTTGGACAGCTTATTTATGCTAAAAATGACATGAAGTTCACCTATTTTTACATCATCAGAATAATAACTTTTAAAATGATATAATGCATATACAAATACATTTTATCTATGAATGGAGGAATTTTTTATGAGAAAGAACTTCGCAAAACTTAAATTATTATCCACATTATCATCAGTAGCATTCCTTTTTTCCATTGTTGCCGCAAACTCAACCTGCTTTTTCTTTACACATCAACCGAAAGCACCCGAATCCTTAAAAGAATTGAGAAAATTTTAATAAAAAATGATTACAGAATTTCTTACTCAGAACTTAATTGATGCTGAAATCATAAAAGACGATAACAAAGAAATTGTGCATTACGGGATATATGGCCTACTATCCACCCTCTTTAACTTTGCCACTATTTTATTTATTGGAGTATGCTGCAACTGTGTTTTAGAAAGTATCTTATTTACAATCGCATTTTATTTTTTGCGAATTTATGCCGGCGGATACCATGCTGATACTCCAAAAAAGTGTTATTTTTTCTCCGTAGGGATATCTATTTTTAATTTTTTAATCCTGAGAAATTTATCCTTAGATTTTAAGATTTTAACACTGAAATTTATTTTAGCATCAATTATCATTTTTTTCTTAGCACCAGTAGACACAATCAACAAACCACTAGATTTGACCGAAAAAAAAGAATATCAGAAAAAATTACGTTTAATTATCTGTACATCTACGATTTTATATCTTATATTCTTTTTTCTAAAAATTTATCCGGTATGCTGGTCTATAAGTATTTCATATGTGACCTGCAGTATATTACTTGTCATTGGTATTATGAAAAATAATTTTAAATTTAATCACTAGGAGGCGTTTTATAAAACTCGAATATACAGGATTAAATTGACCCTCATTCTATTTACCAAATTCTAATCCTACTATATTTTTCCTATGAATTAGTTTATCATGGAATATATATTTGAGATTGGTGGTGAAGATTTTGAACTTAATTCAAAGAACTATAATTTATGCATTCGCTTTTTTAATAATTATTACAAGTAGTTATATTTTTTTCAAACCCTATTACATCGCAATGAAAAACGGTGGGAACCTTCTCTGGATCTCCCGAAAAAAACATGATGTACTTTTTTCAATTTCTATTATAGCAATATCATTGATGATACTTATAGGTATTTTTAAACAATTGGGCATTATTTCCGGTCTTTGTTTACTTCCAGCACAGCTTTGTGTAACATTAACGAATTTGTGTCCTTTAATCATTTATCAAAACGGAATTTTATATCGAACTAAATTTATTGAATGGAACAATATAGAAAATATAATTATTGATAAAAACCTTCTGACTATATATCAAAAGAATAATGGTAATAATAATTATAAATGTTTTATTCATAATCCAGAAATACTTATATCTATTTTAAAAGAAACAATAAAATTTTTAAAAATTGAGGTGAAATTATGACAATTAACAATAAAAGAATATTATCTTTCATTCTTTGTTTAAGTATGATATTTGCTTTATGTTCAAATACGCTTTATACTAATGCCTCTGATATGAACATAGAAAATTATGACTTAATTGCAATAGCAGAATGGATTGAAAACAAACCAGAAACTCGATCTAATAATACACCACCTCCAACGGTTACGATATTGCAAAATACAGAAACTATACAGGAAGTAAAGTTTCAGGAAGGTACTAAATGTAATATAGTTCTTTACAATAAAGTGACCGATGAACTTTTTATTGATGGCGGTCTCGTAACTGTTACTGAAACAACTCCAAAGATTACAACCAGAGGATTGCAAGAGCCGATTAATCATAGTTATCGAAACGTAGAATTTGAACAGGAGTTAATGCAACTGACTGTCAGTGCTCTAATTGCCGCAATAATTTTTGCACTAAAAGTAGCACATCCGATAGCTTCCTTTTTTGCTTCAGAAATAGCATCAAAATGTGTTTCAAGTGGATACGGGTACTCCAGATGTACATATTGTCACTCTTATAGAAGGATTTCTGATGACTTCCAGTACTATGTGAATTATTGGGACATGTTCTGGACTCCAAATTATTCCTCTTCTAATATTATTGAATCATATAGTCAGGAAGTTTGGTAATCCGAATCTAAATCCATTTTTATTTTTATGCAAATAATTTTTTTACTTTGACAACTATTAACCTTTGTTAAATGATTTTAGGACAATAAAGGGGCTGCAAAAAAAGCGGCCTCTTTATTGAATACAAAACTTGTTTATCTGCCCTTCACTCCGGCACTCAGTTTCTCGCCGTCATAGTGAATCTCAATCACATCTCCCGGAAGCACCGCATCCGCAAGAATCAGTTTACCTGCCAGAGTTTCCACATGTTTCTGGAGGAAACGCTTCAATGGCCGCGCACCATAAACCGGATCATAACCCTGTTCAATAATATAATCCTTTGCAGAATCATCCAGTTCAATGGAAATCTCTTTATTCACAAGACGATGATTCAGATTTTTCATAAGAATCTCGATGATACTGTGGATATCCGATTTGCTCAGTG
>DBGCEW010000163.1:0-3541 GCA_048357495.1 Frisingicoccus sp. | reverse complement strand
ATTTTTAAAAAGCTGGTATCGGGTGTTTTCCGAAATGGACGAAACGCAGAATTTTTTCTGATAGGTACCCATATAGGCGCCATTACTTGTAATATACAGAATATCTTCCCGTACCGGAGCAAAGAGCTTTTCAATACTGCATTTATGACGTCCGCTGGCAACAGCAAAATAAATCCCCTGTTCTTTTAAACGATGAATCAGAGAAAAAATCTGAGGATTCAGTTGATTGGTATCTTCCGGTACGAGCGTGCCGTCCACATCAGAAACAATAAGTTTTATCATAGTTAAACTCCCTTCAAAAGGATGAATGGTTGGTTTTATGGTCGCATTTATGGATTATATACGAAGATAGGTGAATGCGTCAAGGATAAGCATAAAATAGGAGGTATTAAAATAAATTAAAATGAAATAGAACAGGGGTGATGATTTGGAACGGGTTGTAAAGATATGTCTGACACTGGTGCTGTCCGGTCTTATCGGACTGGCGGGTACATTATGGGCTTATGGTGAAGAAAGTGAAGAGAAAGCTCCCGAAAATCTTTATGCAAGAGCGGCTGTGCTGGCCGATGGTGAGAATGGGAGAATTCTGTGGGAGAAGAATGGGGATGAGCCGATGGCCATGGCGAGTACGACAAAGATTATGACCTGTCTGGTGGCTCTGGAAAATGCATCGATGGATGATGTTGTTGAAATTTCTGAATATGCGGCCAGTATGCCCGATGTTCAGTTGGATGCCGTTGCAGGCGATCATTTTTTTATGGAAGATTTATTATATTCCCTGATGCTGGAATCCCATAATGATGTGGCGGTGGCGGTTGCTGAACATGTTGGAGGAAGTGTGGAAGGATTTGCTGAAATGATGAACCGGAGAGCCGCGGAGTTAGGCTGTACGCAGACCCACTTTGTAACACCGAATGGTCTGGATGCCGATGGACATCAGACAACGGCCGCTGAACTGGCAAAAATTGCAGCAGAAGCAATAAAAAATGAAACTTTTGTCAAAATAATTAATACATCCTCCAGAAGCTTTTCAAACAGAGAGGGAAACCGTCAGTATCAGGTGGCAAATAAGGATTCCTTTTTACAGATGATGGACGGGGCTTTTGGAATTAAAACCGGATTTACCCAGGATGCGGGGTATTGCTTTGTGGGTGCGCTGAACCGAGACGGAAGGATCTATATATCTGTTGTTCTCGGCAGCGGCTGGCCGCCGAATAAAAGTTATAAGTGGCAGGATACGATGAAGCTTATGAGCTTTGGGCTGTCAAATTATAAAAAAATCCGAATCGGTGAGGCAGGAATGGATGTTGGCACAATGGCGGTGAAGAATGGCTGTAAAGAAGAGGTTCAGTTGACGGTGGACAGTCAGACGGCAGACATACTTATGGGAGAAAAAGATCAGGTTTCTGTCCGCATTGTAAAAGATATCGCTCAGGAGGCACCTGTGGAAACCGGAAAAGAGGTAGGGAAAGTATACTACCGTGTGAATGAGGACATTGTCAGACAGTTTCCGATTGTTACCGGAGAGGCGGTACCGGAAAAAACCTTTGGATTTTGTCTTGAACAATTGCTGCGTCAGTGGCTGGCCTTTTAACTTGCATTTTGGAAAAAGCTATCATATAATAATTGTTAGAAAAACTCAAAAAATATAGATACAATTTTGGAAAAAGGGGGAGGAAGAATGAGCATAGTTATAGAATTGCCTGCGATAGATAGAATTGTCGGACTGCTCGACGTGGATAGCTTTGTGGAAATTGGCGCTATGGTTCACGCCAGAAATACAGATTTCAATATGGCGGACAGAGAGACACCGGCAGATGGTGTAATTACCGGTTATGGAACGATTGAAGGAAAACTGGTTTATATTTACAGTCAGGATGTCAATGTCCTTCAGGGATCTGTTGGGGAGATGCACGCAAAAAAAATAGTCCGGCTGTATGATATGGCATTAAAAATGGGGTCGCCGGTTATCGGACTTATTGATTGTGCAGGGATGCGTCTTCAGGAGGCATCGGATGCGCTGAATGCTTTTGGGGAGCTTTATCGCAAACAGGCGATGGCCTCCGGTGTGATTCCTCAGATTCATGGTATCTTTGGAAAATGCGGCGGCGGCATGGCTGTGATGACAGCCCTTGCGGATTTTACCTTTGCTGTGAAAGGACAGGGGGAACTGTTTGTCCATTCACCAAATGTTCTCGAAGGAAATCACAGGGACCGCTGTGATACGGCATCAAGTGTTTATCAGAGTGAGATGACGGGACTGCTGGATGATGTCGGGGAAGACGAAAGAGACGTTCTCGATAAAATCCGTCGTCTTGTCGGTATTCTTCCCTCCAATAATAAAGAAGATGCGGTGGGGATGACAGAAAACGCAGATGATTTAAATCGTGAAAATCCATCCCTTGGCAGCACTTTGGATTCCCGTTATATTTTAGAGGATATTTCTGATAACCATGAATTTTTTGAGATTAAAAAGAATTATGGCAGAGAAATGGTCATCGGATTTATTTCTCTTAATGGAAATACGGTGGGTGCTGTTGCAAACCGGGAAGAGGTGCTTGGAGAAGCCGGCGAAGTGACCGGAAAGATGGAACCGGTTTTGACAACAGAGGGCGGAGAAAAAGCGGCAGGATTTATTCGTTTTTGCGATGCTTTTTCTATTCCGGTACTGACCCTTGTCAATGTCCGGGGATTTAAAGCAACCGTTGCGGAAGAAAAACGCATTGCGGGTGTCTGTGCAAAACTGACATATGCATATGCCAGCGCTACGGTTCCGAAAGTCTCCGTAATCATTGGAAAAGCTTATGGCAGCGCCTATCTCAGCATGGGCAGCGGTCATATCGGTGCGGACATGGTTTATGCGTGGCCGACGGCCCGGATTGGAATGATGGATTCCGAGTCTGCCGTGAAAATTATTTATGATGATGAAATTGGACAATCCGAAAATAAAAATGAATTTATTGCTGAAAAAAGAGAAATTTACGACCGTTTACAGAACAGTCCGGAAAGTGCTGCTTCCCGTGGATATGTGGATGGTATTATTGAACCTGGAACGACGCGGAAACGTGTTATTGCAGCTTTTGAAATGCTGATGACGAAGCGGGAGACCGAACCGGACAGAAAACACGGGACAGTATAGAATGGGGTGGCAGACATGATGAAGACGATAGTATGTGCTCAGGCCGCTTCCATGGGAGAACTTCTGAAAAGGGCCGGGATGAATACATTGATGGGAATGGGGACGGTATTTATTGTACTGATTCTCATATCGGTTATTATTTATGCCTTTGGATTGATTGGAAAATGGCAGAGTAAAAAAAATATTCCGTCAGCAGGGACGGCGGAAAAAATATTGGACCAGGCAGAGGACAGGCTGTTGCCGGAGGAAAATTTGTGTGATGACTTGGAACTTGTGGCGGTGATTACAGCGGCGATTGCCGCTTCGGAGGATATTCCGGCGGACGGTCTGGTTGTCCGTTCCATACGGCGCAGGACATCGGGCAGTTATTGGAAGAAAGGATAGCGGGGGTATAAGAAGATG
>DBGCEW010000162.1:0-2867 GCA_048357495.1 Frisingicoccus sp. | reverse complement strand
TTCCCGGATCAGATCTGCAGATAGTTTAATCCGGGTGATATCAAGATCGGCCCGTCCGGCAGTTTTGGCGTATTTTTTCTGGCTGTTTTTAATATCCATGGCCACATAGTCCACGAGTCCTTCCTTAAAAAGATGATCGAGCTGAGTCGGGTCATAGCCATTCGTATCCAGCTTGACGAGATAGCCCATGGATTTTATATCATAGAGAAGCTCCCGGAGATCCGGCTGGAAGGTTGGTTCACCACCGGTGACACATACGCCGTCAAGGACACCTCTGCGCTTTTCCAGAAAAGAATAAACTTCTTCCAAAGGAATGTCTGGAAGAAGATCGGCCTTTGTGACAAGGGAACCATTGTGGCAGAAAGGACATTTAAACTGACATCCGCCGACAAACAGAGTAGCAGCCACATGTCCGGGATAATCTAATAATGTTGTTTTTGCAAGACCTTTGATTTCCATACGTATACCCTCTCAATATTACAATAATCTGTTCTTTATCATTTTAGCATAAAACAGGGGGTGGTACAATGAAATTAAATTTGAATTATTTAAAAAAGTGTAGTAATATGTTCACTGTACATTGTTACGCCCGGCCTGACGGAGGGCGTTTTATAGTTTAAATAAAGATGGAGGGTGGAAGGATGGACCGCTTTATGATTCATAACCTGTTTGGTATTGAAGGGTTCAATATTGCCTGGTACGGTGTGATTATCGGTGTGGGCATGATTCTGGCAGTGGCAGTGGCAGCCTTTCGGGCAAAACGTGCCGGATATAAAACGGATTTGATTCTTGACTTTGTGCTATTTGCTGTGCCGATTGCGATCATATGTGCCCGGATTTATTATGTGATTTTTGAATGGGATATGTACAGTGGGGATCTGATGAAAATATTTGCGATCCGCGAAGGCGGACTGGCTATTTATGGCGGCGTTATCGGCGGTGTTCTGACAGCGATTGTCTTTTGCAAAATTCAGAAGTTTCCGTTATTAAAGCTGTTGGATTTCGCGATGCCGAGTCTTCTGCTGGGACAGATTATCGGCCGGTGGGGAAATTTTGTGAATCAGGAAGCCTTTGGAAATGTCATTACCAATCCGGATCTACAGTTTTTTCCTTATGGTGTGTACATTGATTCTCTGCAGGAATGGCATCAGGCCACATTTTTTTATGAGAGCTCGGCCAATCTTATATTGTTTATTCTGATGATGATCGCAGCACGAAAAGTAAAAAAAGATGGATGGATGGCAGTGTTTTATCTTGTGGGCTATGGTATTATCCGCTGCTTTATCGAAGGGCTGCGGGCAGACAGTTTATATCTGATTCCGGGACTTCGGGTTTCGCAGCTTTTGTCCGCTGTATTGATTGGCGTTGGCCTGGGTATTGCCTGGGGTATCCGTTCCGGAAGACTTAGATCTATGCCGTATTATGGAACCTATTGTTTGGAAAATGGCGAAACCGGCGGGGAAAACCAATGATGACACAGGATGAAAAATATATGAAAGAGGCCATGAAACAGGCCAGGAAGGCAGCGGCCATCGAAGAGGTACCTATCGGTTGTGTGATCGTCTATGAAGGCAGGGTAATTGGCAGAGGTTATAATAAGAGAAATCTGAAAAAGAATACTCTGGCCCATGCGGAGATTATTGCGATGAATAAAGCCAGTAAGGTGATCGGTGACTGGCGGCTGGAAGACTGTACGATGTACGTGACTCTGGAACCCTGTCCCATGTGTGCCGGAGCCATTGTTCAGGCAAGAATTCCAAAGGTGGTCATCGGATCGATGAATCCGAAGGCCGGCTGTGCCGGATCTGTGCTCAATGTTTTGCAGACGGAAGGATTTAATCATCAGGTGGAAATTGAAACCGGGGTTCTTGGCGCCGAATGTTCGGAAATGCTCAGCGGCTTTTTCCGGGAGCTTCGGAAAATAAAAAAAGCTCGAAAGAAGCAGGAAGAACAGTCCTTGACAGAAAAATAAAAACAGGATATACTGGGTGATATCCGTGCAGCCGGGGAGATAGCGGTGCCTTGTACCTGCAATCCGCTACAGCAGGGGTGATGTCCTGGCTGAGGGCTATATCCTGTGGAGCTGCCCTGTATAAGTGGCGTTGAAGCCTGGGTCTTGCGCAACAGAAACCCGTGAACCGTGTCAGGTCAGGAATGGAGCAGCACTAAGTGGGAGCTTTTGTGTGCCGCGAGGGTGCCTGGGCTGAGTTAACTGTACAGGTAACGTCTGTGGGAGTAGTTCGAAGCAGGGCGCACGGATGAAAAAGAGAGAAAAGGGATATTCCGGCAGGGATATCCTTATTTTTTTGCTTTCATTGCTGTTTCGTGGACAAAGCGGCGGAAGTGTATTATTCTATATGCATAGCACAGAGGAGGAGAAAGGGATGAAGGAAATGATAAAAAAGTATACGTTATTTATCGGGATGATGACCTTGCTGCTGGTAATGACCGGATGTGGAAGCACAGAGAAGGTGCCGGAAGCGGTGGGCGAATCACAGACGGAGAACAATGGAAGCCAGGCCGGAGAAGAAGCTGTTGTTACGGGGGAGGCTGCCTGGGTATTTCAGACGGAAGACGGGATTTATTATTGGAAATACACACCGGAAAGCTTTGAGGAAACAGCGGTGTTCGCCAATTATAATGCCATTCCGGGTGTGGAAAATCAGCTTGTTTACCGGGGTGAGGATGGGGCTGAAACCGTGTTGTTTGAAGCCGATGGCTATGGGGCGATTGTCATTGCCGGAGAGCGGATTTTTTATGAATTTGCCCGGGATGAACTTGGGAATACAGCGATTCGCTCCTGTACATTGGACGGACAGGATGTGGTTGAACTCGGTGAAGGGAAGCTATTGTTTGGAACAGAGGAT
>DBGCEW010000161.1:0-5481 GCA_048357495.1 Frisingicoccus sp. | reverse complement strand
TTATCAGTTATGTGCTGATTGCTTTTGTCGCCATATCACTGGTCGTATCTTCGATCATGATCGGAGTTATCACATATATCAGTGTTCTTGAGCGAAAAAAAGAAATCGGTATTTTGCGTGCTATCGGAGCATCAAAGGGGAATATATCCCAGGTATTTAATGCAGAAACCTTTATTATTGGTCTTTGCTCGGGAATGATCGGCATTGGAATGACAGTCATCCTGCTGATTCCGGGGAACGCGCTGATCCACCACCTGGCAGGGACCGCGGAGGTGAGCGCAGTGCTTCCGGTGCTGCCGGCAGTCATACTTATTCTGTTAAGCGTTTTGCTGACACTGCTGGGTGGTCTGATTCCATCGAAAAAGGCGGCAAAGAGTGACCCGGTAACGGCGCTGAGAACTGAATAAATAAAATAACAGAGAGAAAAGGAGTGGGAACATGGAATATGTAACGCTTGGAAGGACCGGATTAAAGATATCCCGGCTTGGATTTGGCGGGATCCCGATTCAGAGAATTGATGGGGAAGGCACAAAAAAACTGATGGAAATGATGGTGGAAAAGGGCATTAACTTTATTGACTCTGCCAGAGGCTATACGGTCAGTGAGGGCTTTATCGGCGAAGCCCTCGAAGGCATCCGGGATAAATTTGTTCTGGCTACAAAAAGTATGTCCCGGACAAAGGAAGGGATGGCAAAGGATATCGAGATCAGCTTAAATAATTTCCGTACGGACTATATCGATTTATATCAGATACATAATCCGAATATGGAACAGCTGGAGCAGGTGATCGGACCTGACGGCGCTCTGGAAGCCCTTCTGGAAGCCAGAGAGGCCGGTAAAATCGGTCATATCGGCCTGACAGCCCATTCACTTGAGGTATTTGAAAAGGCTTTGGAAATGGATTGGGTAGAAACGATAATGTTTCCTTATAATATTGTCGAAAAGCAGGGGGAAGCGCTGATTCACCGATGCCGGGAAAAGAATATCGGATTTATTGATATGAAACCACTGGCAGGCGGCGCCATTGAAAACGGTCGTCTGGCTCTGCGCTTTGTCTGTGCCAATCCGGATGTTACCGTGATTATTCCGGGGATGTACGACGTTTCTGAAATTGAAAAAAATATGGAAGCAGTTGAGGACACTGAACCTTTAACGGAAAAAGAACTGGAAGAAATGGAACAGGTCCGCAAACAGCTTGGCACCAATTTCTGCCGCCGATGCAATTATTGTCAGCCGTGTACGGTGGGAATCAACATTTCCGGATGCTTCCTTTTCCAGGGATATCTGGACCGTTACGGTCTGGAGGACTGGGCGAAGGACAGATATGCGACGGTTCCGGTGAAAGCCAGCGCCTGTATCGAATGCGGGGAATGTGAGACCCGGTGTCCGTACAATCTGCCAATTCGTGAAATGCTGAAAAAATGTGCCGCCGCCTTTGGCGAATAAGGTGTATAAAAAAGGAGAATACTTCGATGTTAACCTATTCTTTTGTCGATCTGGGATCAGATAGTTTGTATGAACATTTATATAAATATATAAAAAACGATATTGTTCACGGAAAATTAAAGGCCGGAGACCGGCTGCCCTCAAAGCGGAGCTTTGCAAAAAATCTGAATATAAGTACAGTGACTGTGGAAAGCGCTTATGCCCAGCTCATGGCAGAAGGATATATTTACTCAATTCCAAAAAAGGGCTATTTTATTTCGGAAGTCCGGTCTTTAAATAACGTTAAGGCAAAAGAAAAAAGAGAAATCGAATCAATGGCCCGGGAGGATATCCATTATTTTGCGGATTTTATCAGTAACCGGACCGGTCAGGATAATTTCCCATTTTCCATCTGGGCAAAATTGATTCGGGAAGTGGTATCCGGAGAGAGCGCGACACTGCTTCAGCCGCCGCCGGTGGGCGGAATTCCGGAACTTCGGAAGGCGATCGGGGATCATCTCTATGCCTTCCGGGGAATCGGTGTGTCGCCGGAACAGATTATTATCGGTGCGGGAACCGAGTATCTGTACGGGCTTTTAATCCAGCTTTTTGGGAAGGATGTGGTATATGCCATTGAGGACCCGGGCTATTTGAAGATTTCTAAAATTTATGAGAGCCATGGGATTCAGGTAAAGCATATACCGATGGATGAAAGCGGTATCCGGACAGAGATTCTTGAGGACTCGGGTTCGGATATTCTGCATCTGTCTCCGTCACACCATTACCCTACGGGAATCGTTACATCCATTAGCCGGAGATATGAATTGCTTGGCTGGGCTTCGAAAAGCGAGAGCCGCTATATTATCGAAGATGATTATGACAGCGAATTCCGGCTTCTTGGGAGACCGATTCCGGCATTACAGAGTATCGATGTTATGGATAAAGTGATTTACATGAATACCTTCAGTAAAAGCCTGTCTTCTACGATCCGTATCAGCTATATGGTGCTGCCGGAAAAACTTCTCAGGGAATTTTATGCGAAGCTCGGGTTTTATTCCTGTACGGTCTCGAACTTTGAACAGTACACTCTGGCCCGGTTTATTTCCGGGGGATATTTCGAAAAACATATTAACCGGATGCGTAATTATTACAGAAACCAGCGGGATATGCTTTTGGAAAGTATACGTCAAAGTTCTTTACAGGGACAGATTGAAATTAAAGAAGAAAATGCCGGACTTCATTTTCTGATGGAGATTTCGACAGAGATGACGGATGAAGCCCTGGAGCGGGCGGCAGCAGAGGCCGGGCTGGGGATAACCTGCCTGTCAAAGTATTATTATCATCCGGAGGAAGCGAAACAGCATGTGATCGTATTGAACTATTCCGGTGTAGAGCGGGAAAAAATGGATGAAGCTATGAAACGGCTGAGTCACTGCATACAAAATCCGAATTGACAGGGGATTGTTTTCGTGTTAGTCTGAATACAGAATAAAAAGACTGGAGATGAAAAGATGAAGATGACTTCTTGCAAATAATTAAGTTTATAAAGGTACACAAAGGGTGCATCGCTGATGGAGGCGGTGTGGTTTCGTGTGCGTGCAGGAAGAGAGTCTTTTGTTGATCCGGAATAGGATACCCATTCAGTGGGGAATATCGATGATTATGTAAATTCAGGGCGCAGGATATCTGGGCCTTCTTTTTTTGCGCGCATGAAAGGAGGATTGCAGATGTCGTTAATCGAAGTAAAAAATCTGAGCTTTTATTATGAGGGAAGCTATGATTATGTGTTTGAAAATGTGAGTTTTCAAATAGATACCCGGTGGAAGCTGGGACTGGTCGGCCGGAATGGACGGGGGAAAACCACGCTTTTAAAGCTGCTGATGGGTCAGATAGAATATCAGGGGGAAATTGTGAACCCGGTGGTATGTGAGTATTTTCCCTTTGAGGTGGAAGATACCGGCCGGAATACCGGAGAGGTGCTGGAGATGCTGGATCCGAGCTGTGAATTCTGGAAAATCTGCCGGGAATTGAATCTGATCGGGATGGATGCGGAAGTGCTGTGTCGCCCTTTTGAGACATTAAGTCACGGAGAAAGGACCAGAGTGCTTCTTGCCTTATTGTTTGCAAAGGAAAATCAATTTCTTCTGATCGATGAACCGACCAATCATCTGGATATGGAAGCAAGGCAGGCGGTCAGTGCCTATTTGAATAAGAAAACAGGGTTTATCCTGGTTTCCCATGATCAATATTTTCTGGACGGCTGCGTGGATTATATTTTAGCGATAAACCGGAATACTATTGATGTGGAAAAAGGTAACTTTTCCAGCTGGTGGATGAACCGGCAGCGGAAGGATGCCCATGAACAGGCAGAAAATGACCGGCTCCAAAAGGATATCCGGCGGCTGAAGTCGGCGGCGGGACAGGCCGGAAAATGGGCCGATGATGTTGAAGCGATAAAAATCGGAAATAAATCCATGGTACGCGAGAAGCATAAGGGCGATGGCCGGGCCTATATCGGTGAGAAATCCCGGAGAATGCAGCAGCGGCGGAAAAACCTGGAGCGCCGTCAGCAGCAGGAGATTCAGGAAAAGGAAACTTTGTTAAAGGATGTGGAAAAGGTGGATGATCTGACGGTGAAACCCCTGAGGCATCATAAAAAATACCTGGTGGAGGCTGAAAATCTTGAAATCTTCTATGGTGGGAAAAAAGTCTGCGGTCCTTTGAATATACAGCTTGAACAGGGGCAGCGGCTGGCTCTGGGAGGCAGAAACGGCAGCGGAAAGTCCAGTATTCTCAAAATGATTCTGGGCAGTGATATTTCATATCGGGGAGATTTGCGGATGCCTTCCGATTTGAAAATATCCTATGTGCCTCAGGACACATCCGGTCTCCATGGAAGTTTGGAATCCTTTATCCGTGAACGGAAACTGGATAAAACCCTTTTTCTGACAATCCTCCGGAAAATGGACGTTTCCAGAGATCTGTTTGAAAAACCAATGGAGAGCTACAGCAGCGGCCAGAAGAAAAAAGTCCTTCTGGCCGGAAGCCTCAGTGAATCGGCCCATTTGTATATATGGGATGAACCGCTGAATTATATGGATATATTTTCAAGAATGCAGATCGAGGCTTTTATTCAAAAGGTGCAGCCCACCATGCTGATCGTGGAGCATGACCGGAGGTTTGTTGAAAATATTGCAAATTCTGTCATTTCTATGGAAGCCGAATATTGACGTTCTAAGTATTCTATGTTATGATTGCTAGTAATGAAAACTACGTATGGAGGAAGTAACAATGGATTATCGCATAATTGCTGACAGTTGTCTCGATTTGACGCCGGAGATGAAAGAGGAAGGGAAGATTCAGATTGTCTCTTTAATATTGCAGGTTGATGGTGTGGATTTTGTCGATGACGCTTCTTTTGATCAGAAAAAGTTTATTAAGGCTGTGGCAGAATTTGATGGTTGCCCGAAATCCAGCTGTCCCTCCCCGGAAGATTATAAAAAAGCCTTTGGTGAAGATGAGGTTCCGGCATTTTGTGTCACCTTATCTGCCGAACTGAGCGGTTCCTATAACAGTGCGGTTCTTGGTCAGCGTCTGGTTCAGGAAGAATTTCCAAACAAGAAAGTGCATGTCTTTAATTCACGTTCTGCATCCGCCGGTGAAACCCTTATTGCCATGAAGATTCAGGAGCTTGCGGAGGCCGGGATGGAATTTGAAGCGGTTGTTGAAAAAGTTGAGGAATTTATCCGGCATCAGGAAACCCTGTTTGTTCTGGAGAATCTGGATACCCTTCGTAAAAACGGACGTCTCAGTGGTATGAAGGCTACGCTGGTCAGTGTATTAAATATTAAACCGGTGATGATGGGTACACCGGAAGGAACCATTGAGCAGTGCAGTTTTGGACGGGGAACGAAAAAGGCCCTTAAAAAGATGGTTGAGGAAGTTGGTAAGAGAGCGTTGGATATGGAAAACAAAATTTTTGCGATTTCCCATTGCAACTGCCCGGAACGCGCTGCTTTTATTATGGAAGAGGTAAAAAAACTTTATAAGTTCAAA
>DBGCEW010000160.1:0-3630 GCA_048357495.1 Frisingicoccus sp. | reverse complement strand
CACCCGCTTTTGTAGAACATATATGGTTTTGCAAAGCTGACGAAGTTATGAGTCTGTAGCTCAGCTGGATAGAGCAACGGCCTTCTAAGCCGTGGGTCGGGGGTTCGAATCCCTTCAGGCTCGTTTCTTTTTTATGGTGGGTATAGCGCAGTTGGTTAGCGCGCCAGATTGTGGCTCTGGAGGCCAAGGGTTCGAATCCCTTTATCCACCCACTACCGTTAGGTATGATATAGTAGTGGGCTATCGCCAAGCGGTAAGGCACAGGACTTTGACTCCTGCATTACGTTGGTTCGAATCCAACTAGCCCAGTTGGAGCAGCCATCGCAGGTGTGATAAGGCGTGTTCATAAGATGTTTTGAAGACTCAAAACGACATGGGGTATTAGCTCAGTCGGTAGAGCACTTGACTTTTAATCAAGTTGTCCGGGGTTCGAATCCCCGATGCCTCATTAAAACCTGTATCTTAAGATACAGGTTTTTTGGTTCTATAGGAAATTCTGCGGATTTCCTGCAGGTATATAATTTTTGCGGATATGGCGGAACTGGCAGACGCGCCAGACTTAGGATCTGGTGGGAGACCGTGCAGGTTCGATTCCTGTTATCCGCACACAAAAAATCCCTTGAATTTTGAGATAGTTAACACTCAGAATTCAAGGGATTTTTTACTTAGCAAAGTTTTATAAGTTTTCTTTGCTTTTTAAATCAATCATAGAATCGCGCCTTTTATTTTTATTATCTTTATAACCAAGGTTGAACGGAGATTTCGAAGGAATCATGTTCGGGTAAATCGCCATAGGTTTTAATTTCAAAAGGTTTTTTGGAGCCGGCGGTCAGGTCGTTAACAAAACCGGTCATTCCGTAGACAATAGCACCATCTTTTCTAAGAAGAACAGTTGCAGCTCCGGTGTCAATATCTGTGGCACTGGTATTTTCTACTTCACCCGTATATGAAATATTAAAGTCTCCGGCAACTTCACTGGTATTGGATACAGGAAGCTGACTTAATGCAATAGTTTCATCATCCGGATCAACAAATTTGGAATCGCTGACAGAAAATTCAACAGTTGCCGGAACGGTACCTTTACTGTCTATCTGGAAACCGTAAGTTACGGTATCTCCCGGAGCAATATTCATTAATGTCTGGTCTTCTGTGGTAATGATGGAGCCATCTTCATTTTTGGCAGTGATGGTGACTGTTGGAAGAAAAGCAGATTTTTCCTGACTTTTATTTTCTAATTTGATGCCGTAGTATATGTATACGCCAGCACTGTTTTCCACTGCAGAATAGCCGCTTTCGATAAGAGCAATCTCTTCCGTGGATGCAATTGTCTCTTGAACTGTTTCGTCGGTTTTTGTTTCTTTTGTTGTGTTTGAATCGGAGCTTCCTCCACCGCAGCCAATCAGTGAAAGAATCATTGCGCCACATAATCCTGTGGCTAAAAATTTCTTTTTCATTATTTTCCCTCTCTTTATATATTTTTTATTAACACACCTTTAAGGGGCGGATTAATCGAAAATTAAAAAAATACAAGGATATTTTGTTCTTGGAAAAAAGATTGGACATCATAAAACTTGTAAGGTATCAATAGATTGTTATGCGTAATGTGACGGCTGGTGTAAATTTTTTGATTTACCTTTTCTTAACGAAAAATCTACATGAATTTTGGTTGAATTCCGGTCTTAATAGCTTCATAATGAGCCTGAGTAAAAACAAAGCCAAAGTAAAAGGAAGTCGGAAAGGAATAGAATATGGTTAATTATAAATTACTGACGCCGGGGCCACTGACAACAACAGACAGCGTCAAAGGAGAGATGATGTCGGATCACTGTACGTGGGATGATGATTATAAGCAGGTCACGCAGAAAATCCGCAGGAATCTGCTAAAGCTGGCCCATGTAACGGAAGAACATTATACAGCAGTTCTTATGCAGGGAAGCGGAACCTTTGGTGTGGAATCCGTTTTGACAAGCGTTGTCGGAGAAAGGGATAAATTGCTGGTTATTGCCAATGGAGCCTATGGCAAACGTATGGGAGAGATTGCCGAACATGCAAAGATTCATTATATGATGTATGACGAAGCCTATAACGAGATTCCTTCGGCAGACAGGGTTGGGGAAATTTTAAAAGAAAATCCGGAGATTACCCATGTTTCTATGGTTCACAGTGAAACAACATCAGGAATTTTGAATGATATCGGGGCGGTAACGAAAGTTGTCAAAGCGGCAGGTAAAACAATGATCGTGGATGCAATGTCCAGCTTTGGCGGTGTGGATATTCCGGTTGAGCAGTTGGGCATCGATTTTATGATCAGCAGCGCCAATAAATGCATTCAGGGAGTTCCGGGATTTTCATTTATTATTTGTAACCGTGAAAAACTGATGGAAAGCCGGGGGAAGGCCCGGAGCTTATCTTTGGATCTTTATGACCAGTGGGAAACCATGGAAAAAGATGGAAAATGGCGCTTTACATCACCGACTCATACGGTCCTTGCGTTTGCAAAGGCGATGGAGGAGCTGGAAAAAGAAGGCGGAATTCCGGCAAGGTCTGCACGATATTACAACAATAACCGGCGGCTTATCCGGGAAATGGGTGCAATGGGAATCCAGACTTATATCGGGGAAGAGCATCAGGGGCCGATCATTACAACATTTTTATTTCCGGAGAATCATAAATACTCTTTTGAAGATATGTATACGTATATTAAACAACGGGGATATGCGATTTATCCGGGAAAGGTTACGGATGCGGACACCTTCAGAATTGGGAATATTGGCGAGATTTATGAGGAAGATATTGTAAAATTATGTGGTATATTTAAGGAGTTTTTTGAAAGTATGGAAAATGAAACAAAATCAATGAAGAAAGCGGTTATTTTTGACTGGGCGGGAACAACCGTTGATTATGGTTGTTTTGCACCGGTACGGGCATTTGTTGAAGTGTTCCGGGGGGCGGGAATGGATCCGACGATGGAAGAAGTACAGGAGCCAATGGGAATGTTAAAATGGGATCATATCCGTACAATGCTTGAAATGCCGCGGATTAAAAAAGAATGGATCCAAAAATATGGCAGAGAACCGGAAGATTCGGATGCGGATAACTTATATGCGTCCTTTCAACCGGCATTGATGTGTATTTTGGATCAGTATGCGGAGCCCAAACCTTATGTTGTGGAAACGATCGATAAAATCAGAGCCATGGGAATTAAAATTGGTTCAACCACCGGATATACGGATGTTATGATGGATGTGGTTGTGCCGAAGGCAGCGGAAGCCGGATACCGGCCGGACTGCTGGTTCAGTCCGGATGCTGTCGGTGGAAAGGGACGCCCGTATCCGTATATGGTTTTTAAGAATATGCAGGCATTGGGCATTTCTTCGGTGGATCAGGTCATCAAAGTCGGGGATACGGTTTCGGATATTCTGGAAGGGAAGAATGCCGGCGTATTTACAATCGGAATTCTGGAAGGAAGTTCTGCCATGGGACTTTCAGAGGCGGAGTATGAGGCTCTGTCCGAAGAGAAAAAAGCGGAGATTCTGGCGGCTGTGGAAAAGAAATACAGGGATGCCGCGCGCAACCGCTTCTCTGCAAAAATTGTTGAGTACCAGACAAACTATCAAAACCAGGTAGACA
>DBGCEW010000159.1:0-3114 GCA_048357495.1 Frisingicoccus sp. | reverse complement strand
GTCCAACATCCTGAAAATGATTGAGAATCAATGGCACTCTGTAATCTCTGCAAATTTTTTCACACGCCTGTGCCAGAGCCCCATATGCTTCCGGGCTCAAATCCTTTTCTCTTAAAATGATTCCATCCGGTCCTGCTGCAGCGATTTTTTCTATCTGATGCAAAAAGTTCTGTTCGCCTCCCGGAACCAGATTTCGATTTGTAATTGCATAGATCATCTCCGGTCTGCCCCCAGTGCAAGCCGGTTAATCTGGGCTGCCATATAGCCGGCCCCAAAACCGTTATCAATATTCACCACCGAGACGCCCTCTGCGCAGGAATTAATCATTGTCAGCAGTGCAGAAATCCCCTGCATATTAGCACCATAGCCGACCGAAGTCGGAACACCGATGACCGGCTTATCCACAAGTCCTGCAATAACCCCGGCCAATGCCCCTTCCATCCCGGCAATGGCTACCACACAATTTGCCTTCCGGATCAACTCTGCCTTTGAAAGCAGCCGATGGATGCCTGCCACGCCCACATCATAAATCCGATCCACATAACAGCCGAAAAATTCTGCCGTCCGGGCCGCTTCTTCGGCCACCGGAATATCCGAAGTCCCCCCGGTACATACGGCAATTCTTCCCTCCAGCTTCGGGACATTATATTGCAGATAAATAGTTCCTGAAAGCTCTTCATAAACCGCTTCCGGAAGCACCTGCTGCACCGCCGCATACTGTGCCTTTGTTGCCCGGGTTCCCAGCACATTGCTCCTGCGTTCGGCAAAGCTCTGAAATATCTTCACCAAATGCTCCGTCGTCTTTCCGGCACAATAAACAACCTCCCCAAAACCCGACCGCAGCGCCCGATGATGGTCCAGTTTCGCAAAACCCAGATCCTCATAAGGCAGTTTCTTCAAATATTCTTCCGCTGCTGCCACATCCACTTCCTTATTTTGAACCTTTAATAATAATTCATGTACGTCCATATCCATTCCCTTTCATCGCCAAATAGAATTCCCCTTAAAGTTAAAAAGGATACCCTCCGGCATCCTGCCGGAAAATATCCCTCTTCCTGCCATTCATTGACTCGCAATGCTATGTACCGAACACGTCAGTGTCCGTTTTTACTGTTCTTAATTTCCCAATGAATAAGAACCGTCAATGCAATTCTTAAAACAATGATGCCGCCAACCAACAGAATCTCGCTAACTTCACGGATGACAACCGTTCTGAGAATCTCGCCGCCAAGCTTAAACTGAAGGGCCATCGCCATGCCTTCCGCCAGTCTCAAACCTGTCTGCGGATCTTTCTTAAGGAAATTATAAATTCCCTTAATTCCTGCCCAAATAAGAATTAAAACACCGACAATCTCAAACATAAAAATTGCGTATTCTACCACAACTTCTAAAAGATGATGCAATACTTCCAACATAACCTTCTCCTTTCCCTCTTCTAGTGCTATTTTAATATAGATTCAAGGAGAAGTAAACCAAAATTTGGTTATTTTTACACATTTCTATCCGATTTCGAAGAATAATTGCTCAGGCAAGCCCTTTGGACTCCAGAAAATCCGAAAATCCCTTTTTATTTTCCCGGATATCCTTCGTCCGTTTCTCAAACACAGCGATTGTCAGACCGATAAATACGACCGCTGTCACTGCCAGTACAATGACTGATTTTAAGATACTTTCTCCGCCGGAGATCGTTGAACGGAAGGCAGACACTGTATAGGTAAATGGCAGCCACGGATGGATCTTTGCAACAAAGCCGGCCGATATTTCCACCGGATAGGTTCCCGCCGAACCGGCAAGCTGTATCACCATAAAAATCAGCATCATAAAACTTCCGATTTTTCCAAAGCACATTTCGAAAAAATAAACAACCGACATAAAGCTTATGGATGCCAGAACCGCAAGGGCTGTCGTTTTTCCCATTTCTACCGGTGAAAATCCGTCACACACATGAAGAAGTCCGATCATAGCCAGGGCCATGACGACTGCAATGGTGTACATCACACTGGCTTTTGCCCCGTACCAGGCCAATCCGGATTTCAAATTCCCCTCGTATTTATCCAGAGGATAAAGAATACAAAAGGCAATGCATCCTACCCACAGTGCTACAGACATCATATAGGGCGCCATCCCATGACCGTTGTTTTCAACATAGGTTTTCTGGCTTCCGCTGGTTTCAACCGGTGCAGAAAACATATTATAGGTATCCTCGGTTGCAGACAGACTGTTCACCTGAGCTGCCCCGTCTTCCAGCCCGCTTTTCAGGGTCTGACTTCCTTTTCTGACATCGAAAATGCCGCTGCCAAGAGTCATTGACCCTTCCGCCAGTCTGGAAGCGCCATCGCTGAGCTGGCCTGCTCCGGAAGCAATCTGTTCCGCTCCGAACAACAAAGTCCCATTATTGGCAGTCAGACGCTGTGTTCCCTCCGCAAGCTGAGATGCCCCTTCCCGGAGTGCCGAAGAATTACTGTCAATCCGGTCCAGGCCGTTTTTCAGCTCGGATACCCCGGCAGTATACGCACTGACACCATTCTTTAAGTCATTATCTACCCCCTGCTGTATCTGTCCGACGCCCCCCTGAAGGTTCCGGGCTCCGGGAATCAGCTGTTCATCTAAAACACTGCGGACATTCTGTATCCCGGAATAAAGGCCGGATACTGCCTGGGCGCTTCCGCCAAGAACCACATCGGCATTTCCATCCAGGGCTGCCAATGCGCTCATACCGCTGTTCAGTGCATCTGCCGCACCGGAAAAGCCTGCCAGAGCACTGCCTATGGTTCCGGCATTTCCTCCCGCCGCCGATATGCTGTTTCCGGCACCGGATACAGCGCTTCCCGCAGAGCTCAGAGACTCAATGGCCATATTCACTGCCGCCTGCTGTTCTTCCGTCAAATCTCCGATGCTTTGCAGAGCCGTCACAGCATTTCCGATATCGGCGCCCGCAGATGCTGCATAAGTTCCCGCTTCCGACAGATTGGCTCCCAGAGTTTCTGCCTCCGACCGGATTTCACTGCTGTCGGAAATCGCAAGGCCAGCCATCCCGCTATATAAATCATGAATTCCGGTACGGTATTGTTCCAGGCCGCCTGTCAGTGCATCCACACTGTCCGGGTCTGCCCC
>DBGCEW010000158.1:0-14371 GCA_048357495.1 Frisingicoccus sp. | reverse complement strand
CACTAGAGCTATATGACGAGTTAATAAAGATTGCGACTCGCTATGCTACAATCCGGGCAAATTGGCTACTGCTTAGCCGTGAAGAGAAAAAGGAGCAGGACTCTGGCAGAACTTCCTGCCACAACTCTGTGATAACGCATTTTAATATGCTGATGCGCTATTTAAAACAGCACGGCAAAGCTGCTGCGTGGCGTGATGCACTCGGCTACGAGGAAGATGATCCGTATAATCGCAAAGCTATTGGAGACTTCGCCTGCTATTTAGCTTTCGTGAATGGAGTAACTGCAAGATAAAATTAGACCGTCGAGTTAAACTCGGTGTCTTTTACTCCCACGAACGCTTCTCGGCTCAATTCTGTTGCAGATCAATTTTCAGGGACAACGCTGTTATATCACAACAGATTCCACCTCACGATGGAAACGTGCGCTGCCAGGCGCACTGGTCAAAAAAATCCAGGTAAAGAGTTTTAACACGCCTTACCTGGATTTTTTAATTTCCGGAGGAACTTTCTGTCATCACCCCTCCAGAGATGCTTTTACCGCATCCTTAAATGCTTCCATATCCGCCATACGCTCCGTCTTTGCCGCCGACTTTATACTGAACATCGGCTCGATCACGGTGCAGTTTTTCAGCTCTTCAATCATGGACTTCATATTTTTTCCGCACATCGGCGCCCATGTTCCATTTTCCACCAGTGCAAATGTCCGGTTGGAAAGATTCAGGGCTTTCATATCATGTATCAGGTTGTACATCAGCGGATAAACACCGCCATTATAGGTCGGCGCTGCCAGAACAATATGACTGTATTTAAATGCCTCGCTGATGAGTTCCGAAACATGGGTAGTCGAAACATCATACACTGCCAGATGCTTCACCCCATCTTCTCCCAGCAGCATGGCCAGGGCATTGGCTGCATTTTCTGTATTTCCATACATCGAAGCATACATAATCACCACGCCGGAAACCTCCGGCTTATAACGGCTCCATAAATCATATTTTTTTATGAAATATTCCAGATCTTTCCGCCAGATCGGCCCATGAAGCGGGCAGAGCATCCCGATGTCCAAAGCTGCAGCTTTTTTCAGAAGGGCCTGGACCTGAGCTCCGTATTTTCCCACAATATTGGTATAATATCTGCGGGCATCATCAAGGCATTCTCTGTCGAAATCCATTTCATCCGCAAAAATTTTTCCATCCAAAGCGCCAAAGGTTCCAAAGGCATCCGCCGAAAAAAGAATCTTTTCGGATGATTCGTAGGTCACCATAACCTCCGGCCAGTGAACCATCGGAGCCATATAAAAATTCAGTTCATGGGTTCCAAGGACAAGTGTGTCTTTTTCTTTCACCAGAAGCTTCTGGGCTTCCGGCAGGGAAAACTCAAAGAACTGGCCAATCATCTGGAAAGTCTTTGCATTTCCCACAATCGTAACCTCCGGATATAACCGGATCAGATTTTCAATATTGGCACAGTGATCCGGCTCCATGTGGTTTACAATAAGGTAATCCAGTTTTCTGTCGCCAAGAATGTATTGGATATTTTCAAAAAACTGACGTTTTCCATCGGCATCTACCGTATCCAGCAGCGCCGTTTTCTCATCTTTAATCAAATACGCATTATAAGATACGCCCTTTTTGATCGGAAAAATGTTCTCAAACAAATTCAGCCGCCGATCATTGACGCCAACCCAATAGATACCGTCTGTGACTTTACGTGTACACTGCATTTCTTTTAATCTCCCTTCGTTATTTAAAAATCCTGCCTTCGGCAGATTTATGATTCTATGAATAACAAAGAAGCGACTTAGTTTCTATAACTACGCCGCCCCTTTATTCCCCATTCTTATTATTTATGGGTACGCCATTCCAAATCTCCATGTTCTAGCCCCATTATCAGTACCTCTGCTGTTGCAATGTTTGTCGCCATAGGAATGCAGTAGGCATCGCACTGATTCATAATTGCATAAATATCAGGTTTCTCAGTCACTGCCAAAGATGGATTGTAAAAGAAAATTACAACATCCATGCTATTGTCTTCAATCATCTCTATAAACTGATGATCGCCGCCGACACTTCCCGGCAGAAATTTGTTCACTTTGAGATTCGTTGCTTCTTCAATACGCCGTCCTGTAACCCCCGTTGCATAAAGCGTATGCTTGCTTAAAATCTTCTTATAAGCAATGCAAAAATTCTCAATCAGTTCTTTTTTGTTATTGTGTGAAATTATTCCGATATTCATCCCCTGCATCACCCCCCTTTCTCATAGAACATATCCTTCATAAACAAAAAAACTTCTCTACCTTAATTCTACTTTACATATATGTTTTTTGTCAATAACCTACAAAAAATATATATTTTTTTTTCACATTTCAGCAGTTTTTCTCCAAAACCCTATTCATTTTCTTAAGTTTTCCCCGAAAATCCCTTCTTAAATCACTATTTTTCCAGATACTCCAATAATTCCTTATATTGTTTCATCATTTGAATATAACCGTGCCGGTAAAATCCCATTAATTTCTCCCGGTTTCTTTCCGTTCTGGAAATGGCGGAAATTTCCGGCCGGATAACAAAAATCCTTCCTTCCGCTTCCATGCGCTCCACCATATCCATCTGCCGGTTATAGAGCATATAACGTTTGGAAAGAGCCTCGGCCAATTTAGGGTATCTCCGAAAATAATGTCTCCAGATCCGGTCCATCTTCGGCGACGGCGCTTTTCGGTATCCCCGGTTTCTTGTAAGAACGACAACGACCTTGTCATATCCCTTCTTCAGCGTATGACCCAGCGGTACCGAATCGGAGACACCTCCGTCAACAAATAACTTTCCATCCACTTCAACCATTGGCGTAATCATCGGCATACTCGATGATGCACGGCAAATCTGCATTAAACGTTCTCTGTTTCCCCTTTCCTGAAAATACTCCGCCTTCCCTGTCACTGCATTGGTGGCTACAATCTCGCAAATGGATCGGGACTCGAAATACGTATCAAAGTCAAAGGGATAAATCCCATTCGGATATTTATCAAAAATAATATCCATGTCAAAAATACTGTGCTTTTTTAAAATAGCCTGAATGGTCATATAATCATTCTCTTTTTCCGGCATAAAACAATGCCGTGTTCTGTCAAACTGCTTTGACACAAAATCCACCGCATTGCAGCTTCCCGCTGAAACGCCGATGACATAGGAAAAGTCCACTTCTTTTTCCAAAAGATAATCCAATACTCCCGATGTAAATATTCCCCGGGTTGAGCCACCCTCAAGAACTAAACCTGCCTCATACATAATTCCGTCTCACCTCTACTGATTATTAAGAAACCCCCGCAAAATTATTGCGGGGGTTTCTGTATACGCTCTGTCTTATACTCTGGACAGATATTCTCCGGTACGTGTATCGATCTTAATCACATCACCGATTTCTACAAACAATGGTACATAAACCAAAGCGCCGGTTTCAACCGTTGCCGGTTTTGTTGCACCTGTGGATGTATCACCTTTAAATCCTGGTTCGGTTTCTGTGATTTCCAGTTCCACGAACAGTGGCGGTTCCATAGCGAACACTTCGTTGTTGTGGGAAAGAATCTTAACCATCTCGTTTTCCTTAACAAATTTCAGTGTATCACCCACCTGCTCATCGCTCAGTGCAATCTGGTCATAAGTTTCAACATCCATAAAGTGATATAAATCACCATCACTGTAAAGATACTGCATCTCTTTTCTTTCAATATGTGCCTGTGGACATTTTTCAGTTGGACGGAAAGTTTTTTCAACAACACCGCCACTCTTAATATTTTTTAACTTTGTACGAACGAAAGCTGCACCCTTTCCAGGTTTTACATGCTGGAATTCAATAACCTGATATACGTTTCCTTCATATTCAATGGTCAAACCATTTCTAAAATCGCCTGCTGATACCATGCTTGGCTCCTCCTTCAATATATTGCATAAATCACTTCTTCCAGTATAAATAAATTCCCGCAATTTTTCAACTGTTTTTTTCTTTTGCGCGCTTCTTTTTATAAAAACTCAGGACAATTTTCTCCAATTTACGCTTCAAAACAATCTGAATTTCCTCTTTTGGATGGATTGGCCGGACAAGAATACTGTAAATTCCCGCCCGTCTGGCCCCGAGGATATCTGTGAAAATCTGATCACCGACAAAAAGAACCTTTTCTTTAGGCACGTCCATCAAAAATGCCGCTTTCAGATAATTTTCAATCATTGGTTTATGGGCGTTGCATACCGTGTAAGCATGGATATTTTTATTAAACATCTCCACTCTCGGCCCCTTATTATTGGAAATCAGACTATACTGAAAGCCAATTTCATCCAGTCTTTTGAAAAGCTGCTCCGCCCGGGCATCTGCCGGAGCCCCGTGGGGCACCAGTGTATTGTCAATATCAAAAATAACCCCTCTGTACCCTCTTTTATACAATTTTTCAAAAGGAATCTCATACGTGGATGCCACCCATGCATCCGGGTAAAGTTTTTCAAACATCCGGTTTTCCTCCCATCATTTTATAAATCTTCTCCATATCCATGGATTTTCGAACCAGCTCCGCCAGTTTATCGTACTGGGCCTCTTTATAGGCTTTTATATCCAACGGTCCCTCTCCGGATTCCAGATGATATTTTTCCATAAGAGGCTTCAAAAATCCCTGAAGAAATTCACTGTTATCGAAAATCCCATGGAGATACGTGCCTGCCGCAGTTCCTTCAGAATTTATGACACCGTCAAGCCGTCCATCCTCTAAACGGATCCACGTATCAAACCCATCCCCTGTTTCCTGAGAATCTCCAAATTTGGTACGGCCCATATGAATTTCATACCCGTCCACCGGACAGCCTTTTAAATTCCCGCGAATCACTTTACCATGAATCTGCTTCCGGGTCTTTTCCTCCTGAAATACCGTATGTACCGGAAGAATTCCCATGCCTGCCATACTGCCGCCATCTTCCACGCCCTCCGGATCGGAGAGGCTCAGGCCCATCATCTGATAGCCGCCGCAAATACCGCAAACTGAAACGCCATCTCTGTATTTTCGTACAATCCTTTCTTCCAGGCCATTATTCCGCATCCAGACCAAATCTGCCATGGTATTTTTTGTTCCGGGAATAAGGATTAAATGGGGATTACCCAGCTTCGACGGCCGGTCTACATACCGCAGGGAAACCCCCGGCATCCGTTCAAAGGCTGTAAAATCTGTAAAATTTGAAATATGAGGCAGGCGGATAACCGCCACATCCAGTCCTCCCGTCGCCTCTTCTGCAAGTAAATGCTCCGACAGACTGTCCTCATCATCAATATCTATATTTTCCATAGGTAAAAGCCCGACCACCGGAATGCCTGTCAGCTCTTCGATCATACCGACCCCCGGTGCAAGAATAGACGGATCGCCTCGAAACTTATTGATCACAAGGCCGCAAATCCTTGCCTGTTCCTCCGGCGCCAGAAGCTTCACCGTCCCGTAAAGAGAAGCAAAAACACCGCCACGGTCAATATCCCCGACAAGGATCACCGGAGCATCCACCATCTTTGCCAGTCCCATATTCACAATATCGTTCTCTTTCAGATTAATTTCCGCCGGACTTCCCGCCCCCTCGATAACAATAATATCATAGGCTTCCGAAAGTCTTTCAAAGGCCGCCATAATATCCGGTATCAGCGCTTTTTTATACTTAAAATAATCTGCTGCCCCCATCTGTCCCCGGACCTTTCCGTGAACAATGACCTGGGAGCCCGTCACACTGGTAGGCTTCAGCAAAATAGGATTCATATCCGCCGAAGGCTCCACCCCGGCAGCTTCTGCCTGCATCACCTGGGCACGGCCCATTTCCAGCCCGTCCTTTGTAATATAAGAATTCAGAGCCATGTTCTGGGATTTAAAGGGGGCTGTCCGATACCCATCCTGACGAAAGACCCGGCACAGCCCTGCCGTAAGAAAACTCTTCCCTGAATTGGACATCGTCCCCTGAACCATAATCACCTTCGCTTTCATGGATCACTTTGCCTCCGCTTCCAGTTCAAGTTCCACCGGACAATGATCCGAACCAAAAATCTCCTGATGAATCGATGCCCTCTTTAACCGTTCTTTCAACGCCTCAGATACGATAAAGTAATCGATACGCCATCCCGCATTATTTTTCCGCGCATTGAACCGGTAAGACCACCAGGAATATTCCCCGGTTTTATCCGGATAAAAATACCGGAAGGTATCAATAAATCCGGCATTCAGCAGTTCTGTCATCTTTCCCCGCTCCTCATCGGAAAATCCGGCATTTTTCCGATTGGTTTTTGGATTTTTTAAATCAATCTCCTCATGAGCCACATTCAGATCACCGCAGAGCACAACCGGCTTGGACATTTCCAGATTTTTCAGATAGGCCCGGAAATCATCCTCCCAGACCATCCGGTAAGGAAGTCTGGCCAGACCGTCCTTTGAATTCGGCGTATAGACATTGACCAGATAAAAGGTATCGTATTCCACGGTAATGACACGGCCTTCCGTATCATGTGCCTCAATGCCCAGCCCATAGGTCACATTCACCGGTTTGATCCGGGTAAACACAGCCGTACCGGAATAACCTTTTTTTTCTGCATAATTCCAGTACTGTTCATACCCCGGCAGCGCCAGATCAATCTGTCCGGCCTGGAGCTTCGTCTCCTGAACACAGAAAACATCCGCATCCAGATCATTAAATATATCTGTAAAACCTTTGCCCACAACGGCGCGCAGGCCATTGACATTCCATGATATTAATTTCATAAAAACCTCCTTTTCCCCATTATAGGTGATTCTCACCATCGGTGCAAGGCACTTCTTCGGCATCCATCAGCGGAATCCCTGCTTCAGACAACGCCCGGGCGAAGAGCCCCTGACCGTCCACCAGTTTTTTGCTGAAGGTACCGTCATAAACCCGCTTCACACCACAGCTCGGACTCCGGGACTGTAAAATGGCCAGTTCGATCTTTTCATCTTTGATGGCATCCATCGCCTTTTTTACGCCATTTTCAAAATCCCGGTTAAAATCTTCACCGTCCCGGCTCTGAACCCTGCCCTTCACCAGCTCTACACTTTTTCTGGGCGCACCGAGACCCGAAAGCATTTCGGGACATATCTCGATCACTTCTTTGCCCTTAATAAAATCCAGCACCGCCGGATTCCGGTTATTTCCCCCGTTATATTTACAATTTCTGCCCGTCAGACAGGCACTGACCAGTATCTTCATTCCATCCACTCCTTCAGAGCCTCTGCCAGCCTTTGATTTTCCTCATGACGGTTCACACCGATCCGGTAAAAGCTTCCGTCCAGATTCTCATAATCATCGCAGCATCGCAGCATCATTCCCCGTTTTAAAAGCCAGCTTCCCAGATTTTCTTTATTTTTATCGGTCACTTTAAACATCAGATAATTGGCGGCGCCATGAAGAGTGAAAAATCCCATGGATGTCAGTTCCCGGTAAAGCCATTCCCGTTCCTCTGTAATATAAGCAATGACTTCTTCCATATAATTCCTGGATTTCAGGGCTTCCAGTCCGGCAGCCTCTGCCACGCAATTCACATTCCAGTCACAGCCAAAACGGTCAATATAGGATGCCAGCCCCTCTTTACCACAGAGCAGGTACCCGAGACGGAGTCCGGCAATGCCGAACATCTTTGTAAAGGATTTGATAATCAGCAGCCTTTTATGATTCTGCAGCTTTTCAATCACTGAATATTTTTCCCCGTCAGCAATAAATTCAAGAAAACATTCATCCACCACGAGCCATGCGCCCACCGCCTCGCACTGTTCCAAAACAGCGGCTACAATCTCTTTGGATATCAAAAGTCCTGTGGGATTATTCGGATTGCAGAGAAATACCATCTCTGTATCCCTGTCAATCTGCTCACAGATATCCGCCTTTACCTGAAAATCTTCATGGTTCACCCGGTAATAATCTATCCGGGCGTCCACACACCGGAGAGCTGCTCCGTATTCGGCAAAGGTTGGCGCCAGCAGGAGCGCCTTCTTTGGCTTCAGAGCAAAAACCGTCCGGTAAATCACATCCGCTGCGCCATTTCCCATACAAATACGGGATTCGGGGACCTGATGAAACTGGCTCAGGGCCTTTTTTAAACGTTCTTTACTGTAGTCCGGATACCATCCGGCCCGGGATAAGCTCTCTTCCATAGCACGGCGAATATTTTCCGGAATGCCGAGGGGCGTAAGGTTTACAGAAAAGTCGATCATATCCTCTTCCCTTTTTCCGGCAAAAACAGCCGCCGGAACTCTTTTTCCACCATGATGGATCTCAGGCCATGTATTCATGAATCACATCCAGCACTTTCTTTAATTCTTCTGCCGGTATCTGCCCCGGAGCCGATGCTTTTTTTCCGGAACCAAAAGTCATCGCTGAGCCAAAAGCCTCTCCGGAAAGGCGGCTGATCATCCCGAGAGGTCCCATAGACATGGTTATCAGTGGCTTTTCCGTATAAAGCCGGAGCATTTCCTCTGTTGCTGACAACAGTTCCAGGACATCCGATACCTGCCTCGGCATCACTGCAATCTTTAAGATATCCGCCCCCATCTCATCCATAAGAATCAGCCGGCGGATTATCTCATCCTTATCCGGTGTTTTGACGAAATCATGATTGGAGGCAATCACCACTTTTCCAAAATCATGAATCATATCGGTTACTGCTTTTGAAATCTTTGCATCCAGAAAAAGTTCCACATCCATCGCATCCACACTCTCCGAACGGCAGACGTTCCGGTAAATATCCAAATACTGCTCCGGCCGGACAGGTTTTTCTCCGCCTTCCTGTATAGAACGAAAGGTAAAGAGCAGCGGAAGCTCTCCGAGAGCTCCCCGAAGCGCCGTCAGCGTATCTGTCAGCCTCTCTCCGCTAAAAATATCTTCATACCAGTCTCCCCGCCATTCAACAATATCTGCCGGAAGTTCCCGGACCTTTTCAGCTTCCTTTAAAATTTCTTCTTTTGTTTTTCCAACAATGGGAATGCATATTTTCGGCCGTCCCTCACCCAGTGCCAGCCCTCTGATATATACTGTGTTCACAGATAACCTCCATCTATAAATTGACATTCTGTTTTTTTTATTTTAATATTTATTATACAACACGTGAATGAAATTGCACAATACTAAAGGAGACAGATTCACTATGGAAGCAAGAATTACCGGACACACCGTCCTCACCGGGCTTCTCGGAAGTCCCGTTGCCCACAGTATTTCACCGATGATGCATAACGAATCCTTCCGTCAGCTCGGACTGGATTACGCCTATCTGGCTTTTAACGTTGACACAGAGCATCTGAAAACGGCTGTCGAAGGACTCAAAGTTCTCGGCGTCCGCGGTTTTAACCTGACCATGCCAAATAAAAACCTTATGGCAGAATACTGTGACCATTTATCCCCTGCATCGGAAATTATCGGAGCTGTCAATACAGTAGTTAATGATAACGGCGTCCTCACCGGACATACCACCGACGGCATCGGCTATATGCAGGCCGCCCGGGATGCCGGCTTTGACCTGACAGGCAAAACCATGACCTTACTCGGCGGCGGCGGTGCAGCCACAGCCATTTGTGTCCAGGCTGCCCTGGATGGTTTAAAGGAAATTCATGTATTTAATATCAAGGATTCCTTTTTTCCAAGACTCCAATCCCTTGTTGACCGGATCAATGAACGGACCGACTGTAAAGTAACCCTGGACGATCTGGCCGATAAAACCGCATTAAAATCTGCCATAGACGGCAGCCATATTTTAACCAATGGCACCTCCGTTGGCATGAGCCCGAATACGGAAGGCTGTCTTATCGAAGACATGACCCTGTTCCGCCCCGATTTAATTGTTTCGGATGTCATTTATAATCCGGAAGAAACAAAGCTCTTACGCCTTGCCAGAGAACACGGCTGCCAGACCTTCAACGGCCTCTATATGCTCCTCTATCAGGGCGCTGCCGCATTCAAACTGTGGACCGGACAGGATATGCCCGTAGATGTGATTAAAGAAAAATATTTTACACGCTAAGTATATTAAAACTGCCTTTTCAGGAAAAGCTGCCAGAAAGCTTTTCCCGAAAAGGCGGTTTTATTTTTTCATTCGATTTAAAAGAACTTTTTCCTCTCCTGTCGAAATATTTATTTTTTTCTTGCATAACAATGTCCATGAGGCCTGATTTTTAGAATAATCTTTCTCCCCTTCCGGGAAGAAAGAACGGCAAAAATATTTCCCATTAGAATTTTCGGACAAAAAAACAAATATATTTCGTCCTTTAATATAATTTTTCATTAAGTACTCCGCCTGTATCATAGAAAAAGTATGTATTTTCTGATTATACTTAAAAATTGTATAGTCGCTGTCAAACACCATCTCTAATAAAGGTAACATATTAATTCGTTCCACAATTTTATAATATAAATCAGAGGATTCAATCTGTTCCGGTTTAATTTTCTTTTCCTTTATCTCATCAAAAATAACTCCACGGTCACGGCCCAATTGTGGTCTGTCCTTCAAATATTGCAGTCCCATCAAATGAAAACAATCTTTCTTATCAAATCCAACCCACAACGATACAGCATGCCCTTTACGCCCTAATATTAAATGATATTCCGTATTAAGAAGCGGAAAAAAAGCTTCTACACAATCATAAACATTGTACATCATTTCACTTCTTTCTTTGCAAGGTACAAAAAGAGCCCTGCTTATGCAGAGCTCTTGTGACATTTTCTTTCGACAGACCAACTATCTAGCCAGATTGTGGTAAATGTCCAACCCTTATAAAGCTCATAAGGCACTGCCCTCTGGCACAACACCTTACTTCACCACTTTGACAAACACTCAACTTGTTGTCTGTCTTTGATTATTATATTACATTAGCGGCATAAATATGTCAATTATAACCCTATTACTATTTTCGACACTATTTTATCCCGAGATATTCTCCGATCATCTGAAATTCATCTTCGTAAATACAGTTTGGCAGGCTGCCGTCATGAACTTTTTTCCGGCATTCTTCATAATCCATCCAGACCACTTCCTCCACCTCAGATTCCTGAAGAATCATATCCCCAATTTCCACAGGTTCTGTATATACATACACAGAGCTCCATTCATTATCTTTAAATAACCGGTCGTGAAATACCGCCTCAAAGGACCCCCGATGGATTCCCACATAATGAAGCTTATCCTTTTCAACAAAAAGTCCCAGCTCTTCCCCCATTTCCCGAACTGCAGCATTTAAAGCCTCATCTCCCGCCTCTATATGGCCTGCGGAGGAAATATCATAGCATCCCGGATTGGAATCCTTCGCCTGACTTCGCTTCTGCAGCAGGACATCGTAGCCGCTTTTTTCATTTTTACGAAGGACCAACATATGTACCGTACCATGAAGGCTTCCTTCCCGGTGAGCTACGCCCCTTTCCCGGACAATACCGCTTTTACTTCCATCTTCATTCAGAATGTCAAAAAGCTCCATGGGCTTTCCGTTCAAAATTGCAGAAACTAACCGGTCATGGCCGTTGTATACCAGTTTCAGGGAAAAGAAATCCTGATTCTCATCAATCAGCCGGAAGAAAATTTTATCACCTTCCCAGATATTCAAATGCCACACATCATCAATATCGACCCATTCCAGCTCCCCTTCATCGCAGGCGATGGGCTCGCCTTCAAACCCCTCCGCCGTAAACAGAGACATATATTCTGTCACACCGTCTCCGGAGACAAAGGTCACAATTCCGCGATAGCGGTAAGATGTCAGGGTATATCCCGTTTCCTCTCTGACTTCCCGCAGCAGACATTCTTCCGGACTCTCCTCCGCTTCAAAATGACCGCCGACACCAATCCATTTATCTTTATTCACATCATTCTTTTTCACGGTCCGGTGAAGCATGAGATACTTGCCATTTTGTTCAATATAACACAGTGTACTTAAACCAACCATTGCTTTTTCTCCTGTCTTTTTCTTTTCTCCCCCATGTTGGGGTGATTTCATTCTGTTACATTTATTTTATCACTTGATTTGAAAAGCGTATACATTGCTTTTTGAATGAATTTATGCTATTTTACTTATAACAAAAAGCTGAAAGGTTTAAATACAATGAAATGGATGATTGCCTCCGATATACATGGATCGGAATACTACTGCAAAAAACTTTTACAGGCCTTTAAAGAAGAAAGGGCTGACCGCCTTCTCCTCCTTGGGGATATTCTCTATCATGGTCCGAGAAACGATTTACCCAAAGATTATCAGCCAAAAAAAGTCATTGAGCTGCTTAATGCCATGAAAGACGATATTCTCTGCGTCCGCGGAAACTGTGACACGGAAGTCGATCAAATGGTTCTTGAATTTCCTATTCTTGCGGATTATTGTATTTTGTCCGTAAAGGAAACCATGATTTTTGCCACCCACGGCCACATCTATAACGAAATGCAGCTGCCGCCGCTCCACAGAGGCGACATTCTGCTCCACGGACATACCCATGTGCCAAAATGCACCGAACAGAATGGCTATATCTATATGAACCCAGGTTCCGTGTCCATTCCCAAAGAAAATTCCCATCACGGTTATATGACCCTCTGCGATGGAGCCTTTTTATGGAAAGATCTCGATGGAAACCTAAAAAATTCCTATCACCTTTAAAAACAACAGGAACACCTGCTCCCATATCTTATCCCTTCAGATAAGTTATGCAGAGAGGTGTTCTCTTTTACAAAAAACTTTAATATTCCTTCAGACCGTATTTCTGTATTTTTCGATACATAACACTTCGATGCACGCCGGCCTCTTCCGCTGCCTTCGCACAATTCCAGTGATTCCGCTCTAAAATTTCCCGAATCACCTGCTTTTCATAATCTTCCATGCGCTCCTGCAATGACCACTGGCCTCCCTTGTCCCCGCCATTCATGTTTTTTAACATTTTAGACGGCAGGTCATGTAAATCGATCACTGCATTTTCACTCATCGCATAAGCATTTTCGATAACATTGTTCAGTTCCCGCACATTGCCCGGCCAGTGATAATGAAGAAAGCATTCCTCAACTTCATGGGACAGCGTAATAAATGTCTTGTATTTTTCATTAAGACGGTTCAGAAAACTCTGGGCCAGCTCCAAAACATCATTGCCCCGCTTTCGAAGCGGCGGCACCTCAATATTTACAACATTAATCCGGTAATATAAATCTTCCCGAAACGTACCATCGGCAATTTTTTCCTCCAGGTTCTGCCGGGTCGCCGCAATCACCCGTACATCCAACGGGATCGCATGTTCACCGCCCACCGGTTCAATTTCCCTCTCCTGAAGCACCCGAAGCAGCTTAACCTGCATGGACAAAGGCATATCGCCAATCTCATCCAGAAAAATAGTTCCTCCGTTGGCAATCAGAAACTTTCCTTTTTTCCCTGAACGCCTGGCCCCGGTAAATGCCCCTTCAGTATACCCGAAGAGCTCCGATTCCAGCAGTTCCGCAGGAATTGCCGCACAGTTAATGCTGACCAGAGGCCTGCTGCTCCGGCTGCTGTAATTATGAATGGTTTTTGCAAAAACTTCTTTTCCAACGCCCGTTTCCCCGGTAATTAATACGGAAAAATCCTTTCTTGCAATTTTCATACTTTCGTTTAGTTTGGACGTAAAAATAGAACTTGAGCCAATAATTTTCATTGCATTCTGATTCTGCTGCTCGCGATAATACTCTAACTCCATATATTCATTCATGAGTTTTCTTGCGACTTCCAGTGTCTGAAGTTTAAATTTAACCTGAGCAACACCTGCAATCACCCTGCCCTTCTCATCTTCAACATAAGAACGACTTGCAATGACACTTTTCCCCTTGGCAGGTCCAACAACATGTGTGTGTATGATATCCTCATCCGAATATCTTTCCTTTACGACCTCCATCATTTTAGAATTTGGTATAACCTCCATTACAGACTTACCGATGGCATCCTGAATTGAAATACCAAAAAAATCCGCATATTGTTTATTTATATGAATCAGCTGTCCTTCACTATCAACTACGATAAACCCATCCGTCGACATTTTTACAATCTGCTCAAAAATTCTCTTGTAATTTTCCACGCATCTTCCTCCTGCCATACTCATAAGTCTTTAATAATTGTAACATACCGTTACTCATTTTACCAAAACTCTCCTGAATTTACAAATACCGTTCCACCTCCGGACAATGTCCAAGTGGAACGGTATATATTTTAATCTGCGATTTTATTTGCCATCAATAACTGCCCGGGAAATAACCATCTTCTGAACTTCGGATGTACCCTCATATAATGGAATAATCCGTGCATCCCTATACATACGCTCAATTGGATAATCCTTCATATAACCATAACCGCCATGAATCTGAAGTGCCTTATTC
>DBGCEW010000157.1:0-6618 GCA_048357495.1 Frisingicoccus sp. | reverse complement strand
CCGGATGCGGACCGCCTTGGTGTTCGCGTAAAGGATCAAAAGGGTGAATATCATACATTGACCGGAAACATGTCCGGCTGTCTTCTGGCAGAATATACGATCAGCCAGATTGAAGCATTAAAGGGCGGACTTCCGGAAGACGGTGCATTGATTAAAACCATTGTTACAACAAACATGGCGGATGCGATTGCAAACAATTATAAAATCCGTCTGATTGAATGTCTTACCGGATTTAAGTATATCGGCCAGCAGATACTTGGATTTGAGACAAGCGGAAAGGGCACCTATCTTTTCGGATTTGAGGAGAGTTACGGCTGTCTGATCGGTACCCATGCCCGGGATAAGGATGCGATTGTAGCGACGATGGCTCTCTGTGAGGCAGCCGCTTACTACAAAGCCCAGGGTAAGACATTATGGGATGCGATGGTAGATATGTATGAAAAATACGGCTACTACAGAGACGAAGTGAAGTCCATTTCCCTGTCCGGGATTGAAGGCCTTGAAAAGATTCAGTCGATTATGGAAACACTGCGTTCCAATACACCGAAAGAACTTGCAGGCATGAGCGTTGTTTCCGCACGGGATTATAAGAAAGACGTTATTGTGGATATGAAGACCGGGGAAACAAAACCGACAGGCCTTCCAAGCTCCAATGTTCTCTATTATGATCTGACCGATGATGCATGGCTGTGTGTGCGTCCTTCCGGTACAGAACCGAAGATTAAGTTCTATTATGGAATTAAAGGCACATCGATGGCGGATGCCGATGCAAAATCGGAAAACGTCAGCAAAGCGCTGGATGCTCTGATTGAATCTATGATGTAAATAAAAAATTTAACCGGATGGTATTCCGAAGAAGGGGATACCATCCTTTTTTTGCGATTTTTTAAGAAGGGGCATATCGGCGGGAAAGAGCGCATAGGCTTGTAAAAAAGGTGGTCAGAGGGATATGAAAGGTATTTGGGGAAAGATTGCAGGGATTGTGCTTGGGATGCTGTGTTTTTGCATACCTCTTTGGAGCTGTGCCATGTTTGAGGCCTCGGATAAAAAGGTGTCCGATATGGATTTTACAGTGGTAAATCCGGAGGTGCTGCCGGAGGAAATCCGGAAAATGATTGAAGAGAGAAAAAAGGATGCTTTTCAGATGGCATATCATGATGGGAGTTATTCATATATTATCGTTGGCTATGGGCAGCAGGAAACTTCCGGGTACAGCATTGCGGTGAATGATGTTTATCAGGGGGAGGATGGCATATGGGTGGATACGGATTTAATCGGGCCGGAAAAATCTGAGAAGACGGAAGCTGCGGCGTCCAGTCCTTTTGTGGTTATAAAGATTGAGAGTGTGGACCAGACGATTCGATTTAAAAATTAAGGAGGATGGGGAATGAATTTATCAAAAACATATATCCGGGTACCTGTGTACAAAAACGGGGCAGATGTGCAGCTGACACTGGATAATGATTTTAATGTGCCGGATTCAAAACCGGATATGGAACGAATCATCCAGGAAAAGGGAACTTTGCACATCCGGGATATTAAACCGGGAAAGGATAAATGCGTCATTCGGGGGGAACTTGTATTTGGCGTGCTTTATATGGGGGATGACGGCAGCAGCCAGCTTCAGTCGATTGAAGGGAGCATCCCTTTTGAAGAGACTGTCAATATGGACGGCCTTCAGGATATGGATTCTATGGATGTCCGATGGGATATGGAAGATTTGAGGACGGGAATGATCAATTCCCGGAAAATAAGCGTTCGGTCGATCATCCTTCTCCGGGTAACGGCGCTGCGAATGGGTGAGGAAGAGGTTGCCATGGCGATTGAAGATGGCGAGGATTTATGGGCTCAGAACAAAACCTGTCATTTGAGCCAGAAATATGTCAGCCAGAAGGACCAGCTTCGTATACGGGAGGAAGCGGCTATTCCGGCCAACCGGCCAAATATGATGGATATTATATGGCATCAGGAAAATCTTGAAAATCTGGAAATCAAGCTGTTGGATGGCGGCATATCTATCCGGGGGCAGTTATCCGTATTTATTCTTTACCGGGATGAAACCATGGAAAATCCGGTAAATGATGTGGAACTCAACGTGCCGGTGGATGGAAAACTGGATTTTCCGGATGTGACTCAGGAAATGATTCCGGATATTAAAGTCCATATGGATCACCTGAATCTGGATATCCGCAGTGACAGGGATGGTGAGGCCCGGGTAGTGGGCATCGAGGCTGTTCTGGCGGCAGATATGAATATATATCAGGAGGAAGCAATGCATTTGCTGCAGGATATTTATTCGCCGAAGGTGACGCTTATACCGGAAGTAAAGCAGATTTCCCTGGATAATCTGGTGATGAAAAATCAGTCCCGGTGTCCGGTGCGGGAAAAAATTCATCTGGGAGAAGGCGGGCGGATGCTGCAGATTTGTCATACCAAGGCCAATGTAAAAATTGATCAGACAGAAATCAACGATGAAGGGATTCTTGTCGAAGGCGTAGTTTATCTGGGAATTCTTTATATTGCGGCGGATGACCGGAAACCGGTGAATGCTGCCAAAGCGGCGGTGCCGTTCTCTTATACCGTGGAAGGGGAAAGAATAGGAAATGACTGCACCTATGATATTTGTTCAAGTCTTGAACAACTCAGTGCCACGATGACGGACAATGATGAAATTGAAGTGAAAATGGTGATTTCGCTGGATGCCTCTATTTTCAAAGGGATGGATATTCAGGTGGTGTCTCAGGTTCGGGAAGAACCTCTGGATTTTGAACGGATTGAGGCTATGCCGGGAATGACAGGACATGTGGTAACGGAAGGGGATTCCATCTGGAAACTGGCGAAAACCTATTACGCATCCCCGGAGGATATTCGGGAGGTCAATGGTCTGAAGGGGGATGAACTTCCTGTCGGACAGCCGATACTCATCATGAAAAACATGGAAATATTAAAATAGGGCTTGAAATTAAACGGAGATTCCTTATAATTGTATACATAGTGAATTTTGTATACAAAAAACAATAGAGGAAGGAAAAGCTATGAATACGATTCAGATGAAAGCCCTTGGGAAGGTCAATTTGGGACTGGATGTTGTCCGCAGACGTGAGGATGGGTACCATGAAGTGCGTATGATTATGCAGACGGTTCAGCTGTATGATAAAATATCCATTTCAAAAAGCGACAAAGCAGGTATTCATATAAAAACCAATCTGACATTTCTTCCTGTGAATGAGAACAACATTGCTTACAAAGCGGCAAAGATGCTCATGGTGGAGTTTGATATTCAGACCGGTGTCCGTATCAATATTGAGAAGCATATTCCTGTAGCCGCAGGCATGGCGGGAGGAAGTACCGACGGAGCGGCCGTACTCTACGGTATGAACCGGTTGTTTCATCTCGGACTTTCCAAACACCAGCTCATGGAACGGGGGGTGAAGCTGGGAGCGGATGTGCCTTATTGTATTATGCGGGGGACGGTTCTTTCGGAAGGTATCGGAGAGATTCTGACGCCGGTGACAGCGCTGCCGGACTGTTATATATTAGTGGCAAAACCTCCGGTGAGCGTGTCTACAAAATATGTTTATGAACACCTGAAACTGGATGAAACCATTGAGCATCCGGATATTGATGGTATGGTGGAGGCTCTGAAGAATCAGGATCTCTGCGGCGTAGCCTCTAAGATGGGCAATGTTTTGGAAACGGTGACGGCGGCGAAACATCCGGAAATTGAAGATATTAAGAAGATTATGGTCAGGGAGGGCGCTCTGGGGGCGCTGATGAGCGGAAGCGGCCCGACCGTATTCGGGATTTTCGACGATAAGGTCAAAGGAGAAAAAGCCCGGGAAGTTTTAAGACGGGGAACTCTTGCACGTCAGGTTTATCTGGTGCGGCCTTATAATATTCGTCCGTATCGCAGGTAGAGAAACATGGATAGAGAAAAGGAGAGGAAAATGCACAATTTTCAGATGAATATAAACGAATATTTACCATTGAGAGATGTGGTGTTCTATACACTGCGTCAGGCGATTTTGAAGGGGGAACTGGAACCTGGAGAGCGTCTTATGGAGATGCAGCTCGCAGAGCAGCTTGGTGTGAGCCGTACACCGATTCGTGAAGCCATTCGTAAGCTGGAGCTGGAAGGCCTTGTTCTGATGATTCCGAGACGGGGGGCCATTGTTGCCAAAATTACAGAAAAGGACTTAAAGGATGTTCTGGAAGTGCGCGCTTCCCTGGAGCAGTTGTCCACGCAGCTTGCCTGTGAACGACTGGAAGAAGGAACGATTGAAGAATTGAGAGAGGCGCAGGAAGCCTTTAAAGCAGCGCTTAAAGGGGATGATATTACTCTTCAGGCCCAGAAAGATGTGGAATTCCATGATGTTATTTATAAATCGACAAATAATCTCCGGTTGATCCAGATGCTGAATAATCTCCGGGAACAGATGTATCGCTATCGTTTGGAATATCTGAAGGACGGTACATCCCATCAGCGGCTGGTGGAAGAACATGAGGCGATCATTGAGGCTCTTTCCAGAAGAGACCGGGAGAAAACCACCGATATCATGGTCGGCCATGTTTATAACCAGGAGCGGTCAGTCATGCAGAAGATCCATGAAGCAGAAAGTACAGGTCCTTTAAAAAAATAAATGATGTAAATAAAAAGAAAGCCTTTTGCACAGAATAGAGCAAAAGGCTTTCTTTTTTATGGGAATTTTGAGGAGGATGCTATGAAGATTTCAAAACAATTAAATGTGAATATTAAGGAATTGGAAAAACAGTTTATGAATTGCAATGATATCATTCACCGTCCTCTGATTGCTGCCGGACTTACGATTTATGTGGTTTATGTGGATTCTCTCATTGACAGGGATCTGGTCGAAGCTGAATTTCTCAGGAATATGATGTATGGTGTGGGCAAAATACCGGATACAAATGTATTCGAGTTTATACAGAAGCAGGTCCTAACCACGGCGGACACGAAAGCGGTGGACAATACAGAGGATGCCATACTTGAAGTGCTGTCGGGAAACACGGCGCTTTTTATTTCGGGATGCAGTCAGGCCCTTGTTATATCCAGCAGAAAATATCCGGGCCGTGGGGTCCAGAGCGCTGAATCGGAGGTTTCTGTCCGGGGGCCGAAGGACAGCTTTACAGAGTCTATGCGGATCAATACGCTCCTCGTGCGGCGGCGTATCCGGGATACACGGCTGAAAACAATTCAGCGGAAGGTGGGGGTACGTTCCCGGACAGATATTACGATTATGTATATGGATGGAATAGCGCGTCCCGAAATTGTCCGGGAAATAGAAGAACGTCTGCAAAGCTTTGAAATTGACGGGATTTTTGACAGCGGTGAATTGGAACAGCTGACGGAGTCGGAGAAATATTCTCCCTTTCCTCAATTTCAGTCCACCGAAAGACCGGATAAAGCCGCGTCGGCGGCGTTGGAGGGGCGGGTTATCGTGATTGTTGACAATTCACCCATGGTGCTTTTGCTGCCCACAACCCTCAATTGCTTTTTTCAGGCATCGGATGATTATTATAACCGGTGGGGGATTGTCTGTTTTGTACGGATTCTAAGATATGTGGCAGCGTTGATCGCCATGGGACTTCCGGCCTTTTATATTGGAATTGCCTGTTTTCATCCGGAAATGCTTCCGACAAGTCTGGAACTGTCCTTTGCGGCGGCACGGGAGGGGGTACCCTTTCCACTGCCTATTGAGGTTATTGTACTGGAACTTGCCTTTGAACTGCTCAGAGAAGCGGGCATTCGTTTGCCGGGACCTATGGGCAGCGCCCTTGGTATTGTCGGGGGACTGATTATCGGACAGGCGGCAGTCGAAGCCAATATCGTCAGTCCGATCGTGGTGATCGTGGTGGCACTGACAGCTCTGGCATCCTTTACGATACCAAACGAGGGCTTTGCATCGGCCTTCCGGCTGGTTAAATTTTATCTCATTTTGCTGGCTGCCTTCCTTGGTATTTACGGCCTGGTTCTTGGGACGCTGACGGTGCTGATCCACCTGGCATCGCTGAAAAGCTTTGGCATTCCATACCTGATGCCTTATGTGGCGGTAAAAGCGGACGGAAGTGAAGATCTGCAGGATGGCATTTTGAGAAAACCGCTTACCGGATTGAAAAAAAGACCCATTTTTGCTCAGAAGAGCCAGAGAATTCGTTACAGGGTCAGGGGGGAGAAAGATGTTTTCAAATAACGGAGAAATTTCAGATCACCAGATGGTGCGGCTTCTTATTCTGGATGTATTTACCGGAGCGGTCCTCTTCCTTCCGGGAACCCTCGGACGCATATCCGGCAGGGGAGGGCTGATCGCATTGGTTTTTGGATTGCTCCTTACACTGGCAGACGGTATGCTTTTGTCCTGGAGCTTTCATCGATGCGGCAATGCCTATATCCCTGAACTGGGAGAGGGGATTATCGGCCGCCTGTTTCGGTGGGGATACGGACTGCGCTGCTTTGCGACCTTTGTGTTTTTATTTGGAATGTTTACAACGGTGCTGAAGGAAACCTTTCTATATATGATGCCTGAATGGCTTTTAATCGGCGGCATGGTCCTGGTGCTTATTTATGGCAGCCTGCAGGGGATTGAAGTGCGTTCACGGCTG
>DBGCEW010000156.1:0-5346 GCA_048357495.1 Frisingicoccus sp. | reverse complement strand
ACGTTTCATCTGCATGACGGTCATCATGAAAAATGTCCGCAAAGAAGATGCTTTCCTCTATGGCATCGGTCATGGATTCGTTGAAGCCTTTCTCGTTGGAGCCTTTGTCATGTTCCAGAATATTATTGTCGCAATGGCTCTAAACAAACTGGGAAGTATCGAAAATTATGCAAACCAGGGACAGACACCGGAACAAATCCAATCACTCACAGAATCCCTGACCGCTATGGTAAATACCCCGTCCGCCGAATACCTTCTGGCCGGAGTAGAACGTATGGCGGCCTTTGCCATTCAGGTGAGTCTTTCAATTCTGATTTTTAAAGCCGTCAGTCGTAAAAAGTATGCTTACATACCCCTGGCTATTATTCTTCATGCGGTCATTGGTTTTGCCATCGGACTGTATCAGATGAAAGTGATTACCAACATCTATCTTCTGGAAGGCGGTCTTGCTGTCTATGCCTTGGCTATTGTTGTTTTTGCCTGCCGGCAATACCAGTCCTTAAAATATGACGACTATTAATTTGCAACATTCACCTACTCAGATGATACTCAGATGAAAAACTGAAGAATGGGGATTTTACTGGTTCTATCCCGTTCATTTTCTAATCATTTATTTTATTTACCAATTTGTATAAAAAGAAACCGGCGTGACCTCAGCCACGCCGGTTTCTTTCTTTTAATCTTTTAAGCTTCTTTCTTTTTCTTTACAGATTTCCATGCATGCATCGCAAGAGACATGGCGATAACACCATAAGAAACGAATACACGGAAATATTCACCGATCATCGGATTTCCGAATAATTCATTACCTGCAAGCGGCGCTACGATAAACAGGGTGTGGAAAAGAATAACACCGAGAATCGCCTGTTTATTGGTTGCTTTCTGAACGGAAGCCCCACCGACAAGAATCGCCGCAATGGCAAAGGTACCTACCTGGGTATGGGCACCATAGGTTGCGAATGTACCGATATTCTGTAAGTAAATTAACTGTCCCCAGCTTGCCAGAACCGTTGAAAGAATCATGGCAATAATACGGGTACGGTCAACATTGATACCTGCCGCATTGGCAACGACACGACTCTGTCCGACTGTCCGCATATTCTGTCCCAGTTTTGTCTTCTGAAGTACATTATTAAATGCACAGAGACCACCGATACACAGGAAGGTCATCACCGGAAGTTTTGTTGCAAGGGTTGCATTATAAACAGCCGGAATATATGTCAGACCATAAACGATAACAACGATAATTAGATTCACAATCGTCTTTTTAACATTGTATTCTTTTTTCAGAATAAACTTCTGAGCAGCAAGTCTCACAATGTTCCATACAGCCACACAGGCACAGCCGATTTCAATCGCTGTTAACAAAACCAGTTCATCCCGAGACAAAAACGCTTCAATAAACGGAACAAAGGTTAATGCATAAATAACGGCTGCACCGACAAGGATCATTCCTGTCTTTTTATAATTCACAACCTGTTTCTGTGCCAGTTTTAAAATTGTAGAAATTACCGTTAAAACAATAATTGCATAGAAACCGAATTCTACAATCGTCAGCATAGGTACCGCATCCAGCGCATATTTTACAGTATCCTTCAGGTCAATGGTATTCTTAACGCCAATGCCCGTCGGAACCATCAGGGTCGTACTGTTGATTTTAATGATACCACCGAAAATAAATAAGAACAATAACTGATAGAAACCATCGGCAAAATAGCCAAGAACCAAACCGCCGATCATTTCAGAACCTTTAATTTTGTTAAAAAGTTTTCCAACAAGGAAACCAAAAATAATTGCCATCGGTGTTGCCAGTAAAGCCGTCAGCAAAAATCCGCTGATGCCTACAAATCCCCAATAAGTTGTGAGGAAAATAGCAATCTGAGCAGCCATGGCTCCGATAACGATACCGAAGTTCATACCCATACCCGCCAGCACCGGAATAATCAATGACAATACCAAGAATGAGTTTCTGCCGATACGTGTTACCAGCTCGCCCATAACAAAGGTCAGAGACTGATTGGAAGCAATAAAACCTCCGATACAAAGCAGAACGAAAAGAATAACAACTTTATTTTCAAAAATAAAACTTTTAATCGATTTTTTATTCACGGCTGCTTCCTCCTTTCGCCTGGGCTAAAGCGTAGAGGATGATTCCGTTGGAAATAACAAGACGCATAACTTCAGACAGGTTACTTTCCGGAATAAACTGGTTGGCAACCGGAAGTCCCAGTGTCATGATTCCCTGGAACAGGAAGGTTCCCAGAAGAACATGTGAAATCCGCGCGCTTCTTGGAGAAGCTCCACCGATAAGAATAGCCGCTACAGAAGTAAAGCCCATCATCATCGGTCCGTTATACAACTGCATAAATCCAAATCCCTGTGCATATACAATAATGCCCACGGCTGCCAGTACCGTTGAAAGTGTGGTGCCGATCAAACGCATTTTGTTGACATTAATGCCTGCCGCTTTGGCAAATACCGGATTCGCTCCGGCAGCACTCATTGCCATACCTGTCTTGGAACGCATAAATAACCATACGAGCAAACATATGAACAGGAAGAAAAGCACTAATCCTGTCGGCACTTCAAAAGAACCGATAGAAAAAGCAAGGGTTTTATTCATCGTTTCTGAGAAGGATGCTTCCAGAGAAATCGTATTACGCACACCCTGTCCCGCATTCGGCCACATAAGGTCACCGTTTTTTACAGGAAGGGCAATCCAGATCATGTTCATGAAAGCAATGATCGAGAAACCCACATAGGTCGTTACTGTCATCTCAGAGCCTTTCACCTGATTCAATAAAAGTCCGTATAAATAACCAATGCCTACAGAAAGAACCACACCGATCAAAATCGCCAGAAGAATCGCAACCCACTGAGCAAACATCGGACTGATGGCCACCAGTGCAGGAATCTGGGCAACCCGGAATTCAATCACACAGATACCGCCAAGAAGACCTCCGACAATACCCATCGAAATACCAAAGTTCAGGCCGATACCGCACTGAACTGCTGGTACCATCGCAAGGGCCAGGATTCCGTACATTCCCCAACGGCGTACACAGTCTCCCAAAAGCTGCGGCAGGTTCATATTAAAGAAGCCGGCTGCAATCACAAGAAAGATGAAGAAACCCGTGATAATAATGCGGGGTAAACCGAATTTACTGATAAAGTTCTTTGCATTTTCCACGATCAATTCCCTCCTTTCTCTCTTGAACCGGACATGGCCAGACCAAAGTCCACATCGGATGCATCCGGGCTCAAAATCGAAGCGATCTTTCCTTCGGATACGATGGCGATCCGGTCACAGATAGAGCGAAGCTCTACAAGCTCGGAGGATACCATAACAACGGTCATACCTGTCTCCTGATTTAATTTTGCCAGAGTCTCCAACACCAGTTTCTTGGCACCGATATCGATACCTCGCGTCGGCTCGGATACAAAGAGGACATTCGGTTCCAGTGTCAGCGCTTTCGCCAGACATACCTTCTGCTGATTACCGCCGGAAAGACTGCCTGCAGTCTGCTTAATTCCGGTACAACGGATATCCAGCTCTTTAACCATTTTTTCAGCATGTTCTTTAGCTGCTTTACTGTCATAAAGCTTCATCCAGCCGATTTTCTTAAGGAACTTATGGTCTGTATACATCGATCCGAAAATAATATTCTGTTCGATACTTTCCTCCAGAAGCAGACCAACACCCTTTCTGTCCTCCGATACGAAGGCCACATCATTATGAAGGGCTTCGCCCAGATTTGTCAGATCCAGATTTTTTCCATTAATAGTCACTTCACCCTCGGTTGGATAAAGTCCCATAATTCCATTTGGAATACCAAGTTTTCCCTGGCCGGCCAGACCGCCGATACCGAAAATCTCGCCTTTAATAATATCCAGATCAATGCCGTTCACTTTCTCTCCCGGCATATCTACATGATAATCCTTCAGATGAACGGCAATGTTGTTCGGATCCAGTTTACGGTTGTCTTCCGTTTTATCAACCAGCTTTTCAACCTTACGTCCAATCATCAGTTCTGCAATCTCTGCAGCGGAAGTATCTTTAATTTCTCTTCGGGCAACGAACTCGCCATCACGGAGTACCGTCATACTGTCTGCGACAGCCATAACTTCATCCAGACGATGTGTAATAAAGACAATTGCAATTCCCTGAGAGGAAATAACCCTCATTGTTTCCAAAAGCCGTTCTGCTTCACTTTCTGTCAGAACTGCTGTCGGTTCATCAAAAACAAGAAGTTTAATTCCCGTCTTGTCAATCTCTCTCGCAATTTCGATAAACTGCATATAACCTACCGGAAGTCCGGCAACATACATATTTTCATCTATTTGCAACCCAATGGTATCCAATGCTTTTCTGGCATCGGCTGCCATCGCCTCCATTTCCAGGGTTTCCGTTGATGGTCCCAGAATGCGGCTGATCAAATTCGGGGTAGTAATTTCACGTCCAACTTTAATGTTTTCTGTCACAGTAAATCCAGGAAGCAACATAAACTCCTGATGCACCATGCCAATTCCAAATTCCATAGCCTTAATCGGGCTGTCAATATTTGCAGGTTTACCTGCAATTTCTACAGTTCCTTCAAATCCACCGGTGGAATGAATCACCGGCATACCAAAGAGGATATTCATCAGGGTCGATTTCCCCGCACCATTTTCTCCCATCAGCGCATGGATTTCCCCTGGTCTGATATGTAAATTTACACCCTTTAAAACACGATTTCCCGAATATTCTTTTGAAATATTATCCATTTTAAGAATATAATCCGTATTTTCCAAGTTTCTACCTCATTTCTATGAGTAACTTCTGTGACAAGGTAACGCTTTCTAAATTTCAAGAAATTCGTCAGCCTGCATAAATCACACAGACTGACGAATTAAAAATCACATAATCCGATAGATTAAAAACTTAGAATGTTACGAAGTCCGCTGTTACAAGATAGTGATTTGCTGCTGTAGTTCCGTCTTCAGCTACGTGATTTGTCACGTTAACCTGAACATCACCTGCACACTCCTGAAGAGTAGCACGGATAGCTTCATCATCTACAACACCGTTTGTTTCGCCATTTAAGTATTTAATTGCGTATTCAACGCCAGCTTCTACAAATAACATATTACATGGAACTCCCCATGTGGAAACACGGCCTTCCATGCCGGCTTCTTTAACTTTGATTGCCATCTGTTCAAGCATATAATCAACATCTGCTTCATGACCTGTCATGTCGATGTTCAGAGCTGCCGGGAATGCATGGAATGGAGATGGACAGCACTGTAATGTATAGATAGCACCCTGTTCAAATACGGAACGGATTAAAGGTTCCTGCATACCACAGT
>DBGCEW010000155.1:0-4402 GCA_048357495.1 Frisingicoccus sp. | reverse complement strand
TCCGGAAATCATGGCCATTGGCAATGACCATATCACACCCTGCATCCGTGGCAATCCGGGCAGCATCAATTTTAGTCACCATACCGCCTGTACCGAAATCACTGCCTGCCCCTTTAGCCATATGATAAAGGGTTTTATCAATTTTAGGAACACATTCGATAAAACGGGCATCGGCATTTTTATTCGGATCATCGGTATAAAGGCCGTCAATATCCGACATGAGTATAAGTAAATCGGCATTGACAAGGGCTGCAACAACGGCTGAAAGGGTATCGTTGTCACCGAATTCAATTTCATCTGTGGAAACTGTATCGTTTTCATTCACAATGGGAATGACGCCCATCTCCAGAAGCTGGTTGAAGGTATTTCGGGCATTAAATACGCTTTTTTTCTGGATGATGGTATGCTTTGTCATAAGAATCTGGGATGAAACCTGATGATATTCGTTAAAAAGCCGTTGATAAAGGCTGATTAATGCGCCCTGACCTACCGAAGCACAGGCCTGCTTCAGGGGAAGTGCCGAAGGTCTGGTCTGAAGACCGAGCACTTTTCTTCCGGCGCCAATAGCTCCGGAGGAAACAAGAATGACTTCCTTTCCCTGGTTTCTCAGATCACATAATACGCGGACAAGCTGTTCCAGCTTGAATAAGTCCGTCAAACCTGTTTCTTCATGAACAATAGATGACGAACCCACTTTCACGACGATACGTTTTTTGTGTTTTAATGATGCTCTCATACACATGATGGTTCCTCCGTTAGTTTTTTTCTTCTGTTTCTGTATACGAGTAATATGTTTTCGCAACGGCTTCGGCAATACGCAGTCCGTCCATTGCCGCGGAGGTAATACCTCCGGCATAACCGGCACCTTCACCGCATGGATAAATGCCGCCGATGCTGGAGATGTATTCCGAATTTCTTTCCATACGCACCGGGGATGATGTCCGGGTTTCCACGCCGGATAATATGGCATCTTCCCGGTCAAAATTTTTTATTTTATGTCCGAAGGCTTTAATACCTTCTTTCAGACTTTCACATACATAGGGCGGCAGACAATCATTCAGATCTGCAAAGGCTGTAGCGCCTCTGTGAACCGGATGGATCTCCCCAAAGGCATGAGAGGTACGGCCCTCCTGAAAATCTTTAAAAAGCTGCACCGGGACTTTTCCGTTGCCTGCTTCAAAAGCTTTGCGTTCCCACTGTCTCTGAAACTCCACACCGGCCAGCACATCGCCGGAAGGAAAATCTTCAGGGGTTACCGTGACCACCACAGCGCTGTTGGCATTGGCCGAATCTCTCCGGTGATAACTCATACCATTGACCACACAGCCATCCTTTTCAGAGGAGGCATTGACGACATAACCTCCGGGGCACATACAGAATGTATAGACCCCACGGCCATTTGCCGAAGTATGGGTCAGTTTATAGGGGGCGCTTCCGAGAATTTTGTCGAATTTCATGCCATACTGGGACTCATTGATCATCTCCTGAGGATGTTCGATCCGAAGACCGATGGCAAAGGATTTTGGTGTCATATCCATCCCATGTTTTTTAAACATTTGAAAGGTATCTCTGGCACTGTGGCCCACCGCCGGGATCAGACACTCACAGTCCATCCAGTGATGATCGTTGATGCAAATCTGCCGCAGCCGTCCATTTTCAGTGCGTATATCTGTCAGCTGGGAAGAAAAACGCACATCGCCGCCAAGACGGATAATTTCCTCACGCATGGCTTTTACAATATGGCATAGAATATCTGTGCCGATATGGGGTTTGTTTTCGTACATAATTTCCGGATCCGCACCAAATTCCACAAAGAGCTCGAGAACTTTTCGATGGCGTCCGAAGGGATCCTTTACCAGAGTGTTGAGCTTACCATCGGAAAAGGTCCCTGCACCGCCTTCGCCGAACTGAACATTTGTTTTTTCATCAAATTCCCCGGTTTCCCAGAAGCGGTCAACAATTTCACGGCGCTTATCAACGTCTGCTCCCCGCTCCAGTAACAGAGGACGATAGCCATGACGGGCAAGCATCAGGCCGCAAAACAGGCCGGCAGGGCCGCTTCCGGCAATGACAACAGGGTGTTTGAGTGTTTCATTTCCGCATTTTGGAAAGGCATAGCTTTCCTGTTTGATTTTATGTATATTTTTATTCCTGCTGCGCTTTAAAAAAGCCGCCTCATGTTTCAGCACGACATCCAGTGTGTATACCGCCATAATCATTTCTTTTTTTCGGGCATCCACGGATTTTTTAAAAATGGACCAGGAAATAATTTCTTTTTCCGGAAGGTGCAGTTTTTTTAGCAGAGCTTCAAAAACCCGGTCTTTTTTATCTGTATAAGGGACCTTAATTTGTCCGATTCGAATCATGACATTCCTTTCCGGCATGGTTTCCTGCGAGAAAGCCCGTTGCCCATGCCCATTGAAGATTATAACCGCCGCAGATTCCGTCAGCGTCTAAAAGCTCTCCGGTAATATATAATCCCGGATGGTACAGAGAGCGGCAGGATTTTGCATCGATCTCTTTTAAATCCACGCCTCCGGCACATACCTGGGCATATTCATAGCCGCGGCTTTCTGTAACCGATGCGGGGAAGGCTTTAAGCAGGCCGGCAAGTGCTTTCATATCCGGTAATTCCTGCCGTCTGCCGCCTGTCAGCTTCATGCAGGCCTGTATGAGTTTCCGGTTCAGAAGTCCTGTTTCAAAAACCTCGGTATCTCTGCCACGAAAACGCTTTTTCCGTTTTTCCAGAAAATCAATCAGACAGTCCATAGTCATATCCGGAAAAAAGTCCAGAGAACACCGGACATCCCGGTGTTCTTTCAGGCCATAGGCTGCCTGGCCGCTGATCTGGAACACCGGAATCCCGGAAATACCATAATCTGCCAGCTGGACCTCACCCCGGTGGCTGTCCTGTAATTTCCCATCCACATACAAAGAAACAACCGCTTCTGTACGGACACCGGCAAGACTTTTATAAATCGTTTCCTTTGTTTTTAATCCTGTCAGCGCCGGAACAACCGGAATAATATGATGACCGAGGGATTTCACCAGCCGGTATCCACTGCCGTCCGAGCCTAATTTTTCAGCCGCCCGGCCGCCGCATGCCAAAATCAGCCGCCGGCAATGAAAAATTTCATTCTCACATTTTACCTGAAACCCTTTGCCTCTGGATGAAATCTGATGGACATTTTTATTTTCCAGTACCTTTACGCCGAGATGTGTCAGCTCAAAACGCAGACAGTCCAGTATGGATGCTGCCTGCATGGAATTTGGATAAACATAGCCGTCATTGGATTTTGGCAATATGCCAAGGTCTTTGAAAAATGCCAGCGTATCTTTTTCGTTAAATTCCTCTAAAACTGCGGAGACCTGGGCCGGTCTCCGGCTGTGATAATATTCCGGTCCCATTTGTTCATTTGTATAGTTGCAGCGTCCATTTCCCGTAGCCAGAAGTTTTTTTCCGATACGGGGCATCCGTTCCAGAATAACCACCTCGGCTCCCTGACGCGCTGCGCAGACAGCGGCCATCATCCCGGATGCACCGCCGCCGATAACAATAATATCTGCTTTCATGAATGACAGAATCCTCTCAACTGATAATCTAATGTACTATTATAGCATATACTATTTCTTTATTGCAATGACTCAGCTGGAATAGTTTTGCAAAAAACTGTAGAGTTCTGCATCATCCTTGATTTCTTTGCCGGACAGCAATTCACACTGCAAATCAACGGGAAGATCCGAAAGCCGGATGTCCGGGTATTCAAAGACAGTTTTCCGGTCACTGTAGTAAACAACAACCCGCCCCTGGCGATAGATCATATAATATTTTTTGAAATTTTCATCCGGGTAATAGGTTTTTCGCAGAACGACCTGTTCGGTCGAATAAGAAACGATGTCAAAGCTGACCAGCCCCGCTTCAATGTCTTTTATGGGCATATCGTTGACATAGTCGTTTAAATCTGAAAGCAATTCCTCCCGTTCCAATCCGAGATAAATGGAAGGCATTGGACTTTCAACGCTGTTCTTTTCTCCGGTTTTCAGGTTCAGTGTTTCGGTTACCAGACGTGTTTCCGGTAAAATAAAATTTTCCTTTCCTGCCGTAACCGGAATGATTTCCGGCATTTCTTCCACCGGATTTTCGGATAACGGCCAGGCAAAACAGAGATAGCCACCGCCATAAGACATGGCGATCACTAAAATCCATAATAAAAAGCAGATACATTTTCTCTTCATGGTTTCACTCCCCTTTGAGAAAAGTATCTGCTTTTTATTCGATTTTATTCACATATTTTTCCTATAAAAGATGCATACGGTATAAAAGTTTTACAATAACCTCTCCTTTAGGAAATAAATACAATTCTTCCTCTGTAACGCCATGGGTTAGGATCATAACCACAGC
>DBGCEW010000154.1:0-6551 GCA_048357495.1 Frisingicoccus sp. | reverse complement strand
AGAAGGATATCTCCTGCACCGGCATCACCGGCTAATTTACCGCCCTGGATCGAAGCACCGATGGCAACACATTCATCCGGATTCAAAGTTTTGCTTGGTTCTTTGCCAGTTAACTGTTTCACTTTATCCTGTACCGCCGGGATACGTGTGGAACCGCCAACCAGAAGCACCTTACTCAGTTCGGAAGCTGTGATACCTGCATCTCTGAGGGCATTCTGTACAGGAATAACCGTTCTTTCAACTAACTCTGCGGTTAATTCATCAAATTTTGCACGTGTCAGTGTCATTTCGAAATGTTTTGCACCTTCTGCTGTTGCTGTAATGAATGGCAGGTTAATATTTGTATTTGTTGCACTGGATAATTCTTTTTTTGCTTTTTCAGCAGCTTCTTTTAAACGCTGCATGGCCATCTTGTCACCGGAAAGGTCTACGCCTTCTGTACGTTTAAATTCATCAATCATATACTGGGTTAATTTTGCATCGAAGTCATCACCGCCCAGGTGGTTGTCACCGTGAGTTGCAAGAACTTCAATAACGCCATCACCGATTTCAATGACAGAAACGTCGAATGTACCGCCGCCCAGGTCGTATACCATGATCTTCTGTTCATTTTCATTATCAAGGCCGTATGCCAGAGCTGCTGCCGTTGGCTCGTTGATGATACGTTTGACATCAAGACCCGCAATTTTACCGGCATCTTTAGTTGCCTGTCTCTGAGCATCGTTGAAGTATGCAGGTACTGTGATCACGGCTTCTGTGACTTTTTCACCCAGATAGCTTTCCGCATATGTTTTTAATTTCTGAAGAATCATTCCGGAAATTTCCTGTGGGGAATAGTTTTTACCATCAATGGTTACTTTGTAGTCAGAGCCCATATGTCTCTTAATCGAAGAAATTGTCTTATCCGCATTGGTTACTGCCTGACGTTTTGCCTGTTCACCAAAGAGACGTTCGCCTGTTTTTGAAAAAGCAACAACGGACGGTGTTGTTCTCGCACCTTCAGCATTTGTGATAACTACCGGTTTTCCACCTTCCATAACTGCTACACATGAATTTGTTGTACCTAAGTCAATACCAATAATCTTACTCATAATCATATCCTCCTAAATATCTGCTATTATCTAAAATCTTTCATAGTTTACATTTTTATTCAGCCACAATGACCATACTGTGGCGAACCACTTTTTCTTTATATAAATAGCCCTTCTGCAATTCCTGAGTGATAACACCGGATGCATATTCCTCACTCGGCGCCTGCATCACTGCATTATGGAAATCCGGATTAAATTCCACACCCACGGCCTCGATGGATGCTACTCCCAAATCCTCAAGGACTGTCATCAGCTGTTTATAAATCATCTCGATCCCCTGTGCAAAGGATGTTTCCTTTTCTTCTTCCGTCATCGCTGCCAGGCCACGTTCAAAGTTATCAACCACCGGAAGTAATTTCTCAACAACTTCAGAGGCGCCGATACCGTACATCTGCTGTTTCTCTTTTTCCGTACGCTTACGGAAATTATCGAACTCAGCCATCTGACGCATCAGCCGGTCATTCAGCTCGGCAATCTTTTCATCCTTCTTATCTTTTTTATCCTTACGGAAAAATCCTTTTTTCTTATCTTCTCCTGCGGTTTCCCCGGCAGCCTCTTCTGCAGTTTCCTCGGTTTCTCCCGCTTCTTCTGCCGTTTCCTCTATATCTTCTGTCTGAACGTTCTCAGCTTCTTTCTTTAAATCTTTTTCCTGTTCTGACACTTTCCATCACCTCTTACTTCTTTTTAAAAATCTCATCCAACTGATTCATCATCGTCTGAAGATTTCCAACAACTTTCTTATAATCCATGCGTTTCGGGCCGATAATACCAATCGTCCCCTGAACACCTTCTTCCAGCTCATAGGTTGCCGTAACAATGCTGCAGTCCTTCATCGTACTTACCGGGGACTCAGAACCAATATAAATCTGAATGCCATTCCGGTTTTCCGCATCAATTTCCTGCTGTTCAACAATCAACTCCGTCAATGCCTGCTTTTCTTCCATGACGCCTAAAAGTTCACTGGCCTTTTCCCGGTCACCGAGTTCCGGATACTTGAGAAGATTCGTCGTTCCGCTTGTATAGATTTCAAAATCATCCTCTTCCTGTATCGCTACGGCAATCGCATCAATCACATTACTGATAATCTGTCCATAACCATCGGCCTGGACCTTCATCTGCTGAATCATCTCCATATTAATTTCCTGAAGACTCAGTCCCTGAAGATAGGTATTCATCAGAAGATTCAGTTTGGCAACTTCATCTTCTTCCACCGGTTCATCTACCTGAATCAGTTTATTCTTAATCAGGTTTCCCTCCAGCATAATGACCACAAGCAACTGATCTGCTTCAACTCTGGACAACTGAATGAACTTCAGTTTATTCCGTTTATACTTCGGTGATGAGATCATCGTTGCATAATTGGTATTCACAGCCAGAAGCTTTGCTACCTGTTTTAACAGCTGATCAATCTTGTCTGCCTTTTCAATAAGAACATCCTTCATCTCAGCGACTTCAGCCACCTTTTCCTTCATCAGGTTGTCAACATAGAAGCGATATCCCTTGTCTGAAGGAATACGCCCCGCTGAAGTATGGGGCTGAATAATGTACCCCAGATCCTCCAGGTCAGACATCTCATTCCGAATCGTTGCCGAACTCAGATGCAAATCTGTATACTTTGAAATGGTCCTTGACCCCACCGGCTCACCGGTAATCAAATAGGTTTGTATGATACTGTTTAAAATTTTTATTTTTCTTTCATCCAATTCCACCGGACCACCCCTTTCTGTGTTGTTAGCACTCATTTGATTGGAGTGCTAATATCTATTCATTAAGATAGCACTATCATAATCTTTTGTCAATAGTTTCGAAAATATTTTTCAAATTATTCAAAATATGCTATAATATGATAATCTAATGAAGCGTTTTTCAGCTTCCCTTCCATATTAAGGAATATAAATAAAATTTTAGGAGTGTGAATATTATGTCGATTGACAGAGTCCGTGAATATTTCAGAACCTTCGGCATCGAAGACCGCATATTAGAATTTGACGTTTCCAGCGCAACGGTAGAATTGGCCGCCCAGGCCCTGTCCTGTGAGCCCGCTCATATTGCCAAATCCCTGTCCTTTAAAATCGATGACCGGACCATTTTAATTATCGCTGCAGGCGATGCCAAGGTAGATAATAAAAAATATAAGGCTTTCTTCGGCGCCAAAGCAAAGATGCTGACCCCGGATGAAGCGGATACCCGTATCGGACACTCTGTCGGCGGCGTATGTCCCTTTGGAATTAACGATGGCGTAGAAGTCTATCTGGACGAATCCATGAAACGGTTTGAATATATGTATCCCGCCGCCGGAAGCAGCAATAGCGCAATAAAGCTTTCCATTCCGGAGCTGGAAACATATTCCGGCTATAAAGCATGGGCAGATGTATGTAAGATTCTGGAATAAATCCGGACATGATCAAAGCCGCAGCAGTGGATATCCTTCTTCTCAGGAATATCCGCCGCTGCGGCTGTTTTTTACAAATTCATTCCATTTAATATCCGTTCCAGCAAATACACCTTATTAAACGGAAATGAAAAATAATAGCCGTCTACAAAATCTCCCATATACGCCATAACCTCTCTGGCAATATCGATACCGACGGCCTCCCCTGCTTCCTTCGTTCCATTTTCCGGATATCTTTCAATAATTTCATCCGGCACATGGATGCCGGCAATTTCATTTTTCATAAAAAGTGCGTTGCGTCTGCTGATCAAAGGCATAATGCCGCAGAGTATCCGCGCTCCGGTAGCTTCCTTAATCTGACGCACCCGCTCTCCATCCTCTTTTGAAAATACAGGCTGTGTAAAGAAAAATTCAGCCCCTGTCTCCATCTTTTTCAGTACCCGGCGAATTTCTCCGTCAAGATTTCTACGCCCCTGATTAATAGCGCCGCCATAGGTTAGCGTCATATCCGTAAGAACTTCTTCATTCATGTCCCGGATAATTTTCATCAGTCCCACCGAATCAAAATTAAAAACACTCTTTACGGTCTGACGCACCAGCTCCGGTATGGGATCACCGGTAATAACAAGCATATTCCGAATATCATTGACTTTAGCCCCCATAAGCAGGGAACGCATGGCAATGGCATTTTTATCCCGGCAGCATATATGGGGCATCACTTCAAGTCCCGTTTCCATCCGGACCTTTGCCGCCATAAGCACTGAATCCACCCGGGTTCTTCCCGAAGGTGAATCTGGAAATGTCACCACGTCCACATCCGTTTTTTTCAGAATATGGGCCGCTTCCAGAAGTTTTTCATCATTGGCATTGACCGGAGGCGCCAGCTCCACTGCAATGAGCTTTTTATTTTTCAGAGAACCGTCCTTATTTCTGAAAAATCCTCCGGTTTTTAAGATGCTTTCCTCCTCAGACAGGTCATTTCCCTCCGGTTTTCCCGGCTTTTGCAAAATATCCAGGGCTCCTTTCAGGTTTTGTATGTATAAAGGATTGGTGCCGCAGCAGCCACCCACAATATCCATTCCCAGAGCCGCCAGTTCCTTTTCCTTTTCCACAAAATATCTTCGATTGTCTGCAAATTCAAGCCGGTTTCGAATCCGCTTCGGATATCCGGCATTGGGAAGGGCAATATTATATTTCCCATGATTTAAAGTAATTTTCCGAAGAATCTGCTCCATATGTCCCGGCCCTACGCCACAGTTTAATCCAACCGCATCAATTTCGTCCGCCGCTGCCGCTTCACAGATCAGTTTTCCTCCGCTCAGCCCCGCATGACTGTAGCCAAACTGGTTCACACTAAACTGAACCATAATAAACAGATCCCATTCCTTTTTTATCCTCCGGATTGCCGGAAGAATCGGCTCCAGATCAGAAAATGTTTCGAAGGTCAGGATGTCTATCCCCTCCTCTGCAAATGTCCGGGCGATTTCCGCATACTGCTCCTGTACATCTGTCAGATTTCCATCCACCGGAATCGGCCCGATATCTCCGGCAATATAAATCTCCTGGTCTGCCTCAGAGGCTGCCTTCCTGGCCAGGGCAGAAGCCGCCCGGATATTTTCTTTAACACGGGAAATATCCGTTGAAAGCAGCATTGTGTTGGATGCAAATGTGTTCGTCCGGATCAGCTTCGCTCCCGCTTTGATATACGCACGATGAATTTCAAGAACCCGGTCTTTATGGGCTTCATTGGCAAGTTCCGGCATCTCCTGAGTCTCATACCGTTCTGCATAATAGGTTCCAAAGGCTCCGTCGGTAATGATTTTATAATATTTCAAATATTCCTGAATCTTCATAACTTCAAATTCCTCCTGTTGTTCGGCCAAAAGCTGTATTTTGTTTATTTTACACCACCCGGAGAAAGCTGTCCAGAAAAAACATGTCCCTATAAAAAGAGCCATATCCGATATATAACATATAAAGGATATGACTCTTTCTTATCTGTTGATTTTATTTATCTTCCATGGAAATCAATGTTTCTTCCACTTCAACCTGGTCAAAGGAAAGACCGTGGTCTTCATATTCGATTTCGCCCCGCTGATTATCGATCGGGTCGATACGAAGCCATTTTTTCTCCGGTGTAAATTCCATCTGAATTTCGGAGTTTGCCGGCATACGGAAAATGTCCAGATTGCCGAAGTAGTAATTCCAGCGCTCTGTATTTCCTAAGCGCCATGCGCTGCCGCCGAAGGAAAGGTCTGCAAATACCCATCCGTACGGAGCCACATAGAACTGTGCCCAGTCATGACATCCGGTGTAATACTCGGTTGCATAGAGACCGGACTGCCAGCGCGCAGGAATGCCTGCCATACGGCAGAGCGTGATGAAGAGCAGTGCCTGAACACCGCAGTCACCCTTCAGGTTGATCGCTGCATATTCCGGAATACATTCGATGGTAAAGTACTCTCTCATGTAGGAATACATCACTTTTGTTGTCACGAAATCATAGATTTTACGCGCTTTGATCACCGGATTTGTTTCATCACCGATCAGTTCTTTCAGGAGCTCCTGAAGATATGGCGTAAAACGGATATGAGGCGCCTGCTCATTCGTGCAGAAATCCGGCTGTTCTGCGGATGCCTTTGCCGGATCCAGTTCCACATAATCTACATGATAATCATAAGCGTATTCGACCATGAATTCCTGATCCGCTTTTAATTCTGTCTCAAAGCAGACCGTACGCTGAGCTGCATCTTCCTCTGCAATTGTTGTAATTTCCGGTGAAGCAGCAATAATATCCACTTTAGAAACCTGCTGGCAGATTTTCGGAATCGGCAGATGTACCATCACTTTACGTCCGACTTCTTCCGCTTCTTTCTTCGCTTTAATAGTCGCACGAATCTGTGTACGCACCGTACGGCCGCCATTTTCTTTCATATAACGTACGTTATCGTTAAGAAGCTTCTGTTTCAGTTCATTGCCCTGAGCATCATCCACATCCTCAACCATCACCCGTTCTGCCAGGTCCGGCCGGGTTTTAATCAGGTTTTCATAAAACCGACGCTGAAAAT
>DBGCEW010000153.1:0-3035 GCA_048357495.1 Frisingicoccus sp. | reverse complement strand
CCGGCTCATCTTTAATAAAAATACCGATCCGCCCCGGCTCTGTTCCCATATATTTTACCGAGTTCCCCACGATATTATTAATCACCCGTTTGAGCTGCTCCGGATCGGCAATGATCATTGTTCCTTCAGGCACATAGTTCCGGTACATGAAAGCTATGCCCTTGGATTCCAGATCCAGGGAAATCTCGTCCACACAGTCTTCAAAATATTCTTTTAAATCGAGCTTCGCAAAACTGTAATTCATTGAATTGCTGTCCAGTTTTGAATAAAGGAAAAGCTCGTCAATCAGTTTGTCCATATCCGTAGCCTTATTATAAATCGTCCGGATATATTTGTCCATTTTTTCCGGCGTATCCGCCACGCCGTCACGAATCCCCTCGACATAACCCTTAATGGCGGTAATCGGTGTCTTCAGGTCATGGGAGATATTGCTGATCAATTCCTTATTATCCTTTTCATACTGCATACTCAGATCAATCTGGGCTTTCAGCTTTATGCGCATTTCCTCAAAGGCCGTACACACTTCCCCGATTTCATCTTCTGTATCTGTAATGACATTAAAATCCAGATTTCCCTCTTTAATGTTCACTGCTGCCCGTTTTAGCTTTTCCAGAGGCTGGACGATGCTCTGATACAACCCGAAAAACGCCGTTCCGCTCACAGCAACCAGGATAATGATCGCCAGTACGAAGGCTTTCACAATCATGTTCTCCACCTGACGCACCACGGATTCTACCGGCGTCATTATCTGAATCACACCTTCGCTGCCATCGGAAAATTCAAAATCGATCTGCTTCAGATGATAAGGCTCTTCCCCGCTGATAAAACCGCTGTCGATCGTTTCCAGTTCCAGATTCGAAAGCTCAAGCCCCGTATCCGCCGCCGCACCGGAATAATAAATATTTCCGTCCTGACGTACCACAAGAAAGGAGGAATATGCCTTCAAGCGCTGGTTCATCTGTTCAAGGTATGTCGTATTCTTCAGTTCTTCCGGACGATTTTCCGCTTTATCCCGGAGCTCATCCACAATGCTTGAAGAAATCTTATCCAGCATTTTGTAGGGATTTACAAGCATCTCCACACTGGCTTCTTCCATATCAAACTTCTGGCGAAGCGCCCGCATTTCCAACTGCCCCATACCCCAGAACGTTACAAACATAAGAATCAGCGGGACAATAAATACCGTTCCATATGTAAGTTTCATACGTGTTGCCAGCCGCATAAAGATGCCCTCCCTTCAGACCGGTATCTGCCTGCTTATAAATACTGTTTCAGCAGATTGATTTTATCTGTTTTTTCCCATGGAAGATCCAGATCATTCCGTCCAAAGTGACCGTAAGCCGCCGTCTGTTTATAAATCGGCCGGCGCAAATCCAGCATCTTAATAATTCCCGCCGGACGGAGATCAAAATTTTTACGGATAATATCCACCAGCTTACTTTCAGAAATTTTTCCCGTACCGAAGGTATCCACCATGACAGAAGTTGGCTGTGCCACGCCGATGGCGTAGGAAAGCTGGATTTCACATTTGTCCGCAAGGCCTGCCGCAACAATATTTTTTGCAACGTAACGTGCTGCATAGGCTGCAGAACGGTCTACCTTTGTACAGTCTTTTCCGGAGAAAGCACCGCCGCCGTGACGTGCATATCCACCGTAGGTATCCACAATAATTTTACGTCCCGTCAGTCCGCTGTCTCCATGAGGTCCACCGATGACAAAACGGCCTGTCGGATTAATGAAAAACCGGGTTTTTTCATCCAGCATATCTGCAGGGAGTACCGGATCAAACACATATTTACGAATATCCTCATGAATCTGTTCCTGAGTCACCTCCGGATCATGCTGGGTAGAAAGAACGACCGTATCAATCCGGGCCGGTTTTCCTTCTTCATCATATTCAATGGTCACCTGGGTTTTTCCATCCGGACGCAGATATCCTAAAGTACCGTCTTTACGCACTTCAGACAGCTTTCTCGAAAGCTTATGAGCCATAGCAATCGGATATGGCATATACTCTTCCGTCTCATTAGTTGCGAAGCCAAACATCATTCCCTGATCTCCGGCACCAATAGCTTCGATTTCGTCATCGGACATTTTATTTTCTCTGGCTTCCAGGGCTTTATCAACGCCCATGGCAATATCCGGCGACTGCTTATCGAGAGTCACCATAACTGCACAGGTATCCGCATCAAAACCATATTTTCCGCGGTTATAACCGATTTCATTCACCGTATCCCGGACAATTTTTCCAATATCCACATTGGCTTTTGACGTGATTTCTCCCATAACCATAACAAGACCTGTCGTTGTACATGTTTCACAGGCTACGCGGCTCATCGGGTCCTGTTCCATCATTGCATCTAAAATCGCATCGGAAATCTGGTCACAGATTTTATCCGGATGGCCTTCCGTTACAGATTCTGAAGTAAATAAAAGTTTTTCCATAAATTATTGCTCCTTCCTGAAGTTCCTGTTTTGTTGTTTTCATTTGATCCGTCTAATTATTTTTTATATTTTTGTCGAAAAAAAAGCCCGCAAAAGCGGACTTGATTTTTCTATCAAATCCTCTTATTGTTCGAAATTATTCGCTCCGGCAGGCACCTTCCTATATATCGGGGTTGCCGCAATATCATCGCTCCTTCGGCTCCATTGCTCTGAATAAGAGAAATCGTTCCATATTTAATTTTGTTTACAGCTTCACGGGATATACGCAAAAATCATACGACCTTAAATCTAAATTTCCGAAGGTCTTTTTCGTTATCCACCTTCTCAATGCAAGCACCGAGGCTGCGGAGTTTCCCTTCAAAATCTTCATATCCCCTCTGAATATAACCGATAGAATCCACGGTGGAATATCCGTCAGCAGCTAAAGCGGCAATCACCAGCGCTGCTCCGGCCCTTAAATCCGGCGCGCTCATATGCGCCCCCTTATACTTCGGTACACCGATAATAATCGCTGTATTTCCTTCAACCTTAATCCTGGCTCCCATTCGGGCCAGCTCATCCACATATCGGAACCGGTTTTCAAAAATACT
>DBGCEW010000152.1:0-6554 GCA_048357495.1 Frisingicoccus sp. | reverse complement strand
CAAATACCGGGTTTCTTTTTTTGTGTCCTGTTTCACTGAAGATACAGAGATTCATACTTATCTTTCAGATAATCCGTATAATACCGGGGATTAAAGCCTTCGTCCATCATATGCTCCAGAATTTCATTGGTTGTTTTCGTTTTGCCGAAATGGTGGATATGCTTTTGAAGATAGCGGTTAATGGGTTGAAAATTACCGGTTTTCAGGTAATCATCCAGCGGCATCACGGTTTTTAAATGGGCATAAATCTGGGCGGCAATGGCATTGCCGAGGGCATAGGAGGGAAAGTAGCCGAAACTGCCTCCAGCCCAGTGAATATCCTGGAGGATACCTTCACTGTCTTTTTGGGGAATGACACCCAGATATTCTCTGCATTTTTCGGACCAGATTTCCGGCAGCCGTTCAATGTCCACATTTTCTTCAAAAATCATTTTTTCCACCTCATAGCGAATCATGATATGAAGGGAATAGGTCAGTTCATCCGATTCGGTGCGGATGAGATTCGGACTGGATTTGTTGATGCCTAAAATAAAGTGATCCAAATCCACATCAGCCAGAGATTCGGGATAGGTATCTTTTAATTTTTGAAAGAGCGGAATCCAGAAGGCCCGGCTTCGGCCAAGGTTGTTTTCGAAAAGGCGGGACTGGCTTTCATGCATTCCCATAGATGTACCGCATCCGATCGGTGTAGTCATGAGTGCATCATCAATACCCATTTCATAAAGAGCATGGCCGCTTTCGTGAATCGTTGAAAATATGGCGCTTTCCAGATTGTGCGCGTGGTAACAGGTTGTGATGCGGACATCCTTATTATGAAGGTTTGTTGTAAAAGGGTGAAGGCTTTCTTTCATAACCCCGCGTTTGAAATCAAAACCGACATGTTCCGCCAGCATCCGGTTAAATTTTCTCTGCAGGTCAATCGGATAGAAGCGGTAATTATAGTCCTTGGAAATCGGAGGGGCCTCTTTAGAAATTTTCTGAATCAGAGGGACAATTTCTTTTTTCAGGCTTTCGAAGAAATCATCCAGTTCTTTCATCGTAAAACCTTCTTCATAGTCGGTCAGAAGTAAATCGTAGGGGCGCATGGACGTAGGCTCTGCTTTTAAACGATAAGAAAGAAAACGCTTCTGGAAATCTACAATCTGTTTCAGGAAGGGTTCAAATTGGTGGTAATTGTCCGCTGATTTTGCATGGGACCAGACAGAGGAAGCTCTGGCAAGAAGTCCCTGGTACTCCCTGTATTCCTTTGGGGGAATCGGTTCCATGCGCTCATATTGTTTTTTCAGATCCTTAACAATAGCCCGTTCCTTATCATTAAGATCCTTTTCTGAGGCCAGATGATCTAAAAGTTTTTTGACTTCCGGATGGATAATTGTTTCATAATATTCATTGGATAAAATTTCGATGGCTTTTGCTGTCAGCTCGATGGCGGCTTCCGGCGCTTCGGTTTCGTTATCCCACTCAAAAAGCACGAGGGCGCAATTCAGGGCATACGCCTTTTCAAGCCATGGGGAAAGTTTTTCAAATATCGGATTCAATGGGCGTCATTTCCTTTCTCAATCATTGGTTATAGGATTTGCGTTTTATTCAGGAATATACCCCATATTACTGAATCATAAACCGGTTATAGGCATTTTTCAAATCATTGTGTTTTGAACGGCTGACCGGGAGCTCATGGGTACCGTTTAAAATAACCTGTGTTTTTGTCAGCGCAGTAATCATTTCCATATTAATAATGTAGCTGCGGTGAGAAAAGGCAAAGGCATCGGTTAAGCGTTCCATCAGTGCATCCAGTTTTTCAGATGTCTGATATATGCTATGCAGTGTGTGAATTTCTGAGGTACGCAGATTTCGTTCGATATATATAATCTCTTTCTGCGGGATAGAAAACTTTTCTTTCTGCCATGAAATATTCAGATGCAGATTTTTAGTAAGGTGAATGGCCCGCAACGCTTTATTTAATGCCAGGGGAAGATATTTTCCAAGATGATTCTTTTCAATAAACCAGACATGCTCCGTCATATAAACATCGCTGGCGTACTGAGGATAACCCGTCACATAAATAATTTGAGTGAGGGGATAGAGACTGTTAATTTTTTGTCCGAGTTGGATACCGGATTCTGTTCCGAATTCGATATCCAGAAATACAATATCGAAACATACATTTTTTTCTGAAATTTCAGATTCGAAAACATCGGCAGAAGTAAAACACGAAAATTCATGGGGCTCTGTCAAAAGTTTTTCTATTTCGGTCTGCAAATATTTTTGATGCAGTGCCATGTCTTCGCAAATAGCTATTTTAAGCATGATGCCACCTCCTGAGTCGTTTTGATGCAGATATATGTAAGGGTGTATCCGCATCGGGAAAAGTATCAGAATAAGATACCTCTAAAAATACCCGGGGGGGGGTAATTGGGTGAGAAAAAAATCAGATGACTCGCAGTGCATTTTAAGTCCCTCGCTTTTATACATGTATTTTAATGGGATGCTTACGGAAAGCATCTTTGCTATTATAATGGATTTTTTGTGAATTTTCAACTCAAATGCCTGAATTCAAAAAAACTTTCAGGTAATCTTTGGCTTCTTTGTATTGCTTTGTTTTCAGAAGGTAAGCTATGGCGGTCAGATGATTTGAGGCATCATGGCGCCACCGCCGCATAGTCAGATATTCTTTATCCAGTGTTTTATAATAGGCAATCTGCTGTTCCAGATATTTTTTTTCATTTTCTTTTTCTAATAGAAGCTTTTCCTGATGTCTTAGAGCAAAAAATCCTTTTGAAAGAAGGAACAGACATAAAATCAGGAGGGCAGCCACGATTGGTGTTATCAGAAAAAGTGATTTTAAATCAGACCCAAGTTCCAATAAAAAGGTATCTATAAGAGAAATAAAAAATGGCAGCGATATCAGCAGAAGGCTCTTCAGCTTCAGAAAAGAAAATTGTCTGTAAAATAAATCCGATAGTATATTTAAAAAAATAAGATAGAGAATGTCGACGGCTAAAAAGTATAAAACAGAACATGGAACATTGCCTGCCAGCATAAGGCTTTTCGGAGTTAAATTTTTTTCCGGAAACAGTATATTGACAAAGAGAAATACACTTGCCGGCATCAGTTCAATAAATGTATATGAGATATAAGCAATAATAAAAGCGGCAATCCGGGTTGTCAATCGGTCTTGGAAGAGGAGCAGAGGCACAAGAAAATGAGTCATCATAAACCAGATAGAAGTAAATACCGGTTGATCTATTGTCAGGGAAAGAATCGATAAAAACAACTGCATCAGAATCAGACAGGCAATCATCGGGCGCCGAAGTTGTTTTTTCGGTGTCAGTACCCGGGTGAAAAAACGACTTGCGGCATAGGAAATTAACAGCATATAGAAAAAATAGGCAATCTGAACACAGGGATAATTATTATACATGGTTAAATTAGTCTCCTTTTATATTAAGCATTAATATAGATTCAAACTCGGATTTTTTATCCAGCCATTCACAGGTTCCGTTATATGTATGAACAATATCTTCGATAATCGGGAGGCCGAAACCATGGGACAAGGTATCACTTTTTGTTGTCCGGTGTTCAAAAGCCGTTTCGGGATTTTTAGAGTTTATCATATGAATACTCATCATATTGGCCCGATAGCTGACTTTTAGCCGGATAAAAGGCGATTGTTGCTGAGAGGCTGTGCAGCCTTCGATGGCGTTGTCCAGAAGGTTAAAAAAGATATTGGCCAGAGAAGAAAGCGGTATGCTCATTTCTTCCGGCATATGGATATTGTAGTCTACCTGTATCCGGTGCTTTTCGGCAGCTTGACGCTTGTCATAAAGGATGGCATTGATCAGCGAATGGCCGCAATAATTATAGGATGAAAAACGGTCAAGCTGGTGGTTCAGCAGTTTGTAATTTTTGCAGATGATTTCCTGATTTTCCGTTTCCAGAGAATCCCGAAGGCGGGAAAACAGTTTAAGGATTTCGGATTTGTAGGCTGTATTTTCTCTGTGAATCTGCTGAAGGTTTTTATTCTGTTGTTCCCGGAGTTGTTTTTCTTTTTCCAGAGCATCCAGTTCAGAAGCCGTACGGACTTCACGGATTGCCATATATACGGCGATAAAAAAAGAAATAAAAGCGATACCCATAAAAATACTGAACAGCGACAGGCAGACCGGATTTATAAAAGGGTTATCATATGTTAAATTCAGAAAAAGACGTAACCAGTAAATCAACTGGGCTGCGGCGATATTAACAAAAAACAAAAATCTATATTTCATCGGATGTTCCCTCCTTCTTTGATAAATCATCCAGATACTTTCCGGCTTCGTTATATTGTTTTGTTTCCAGAAGATAAGCGACAGAAACCAGATGGTTTGAGACATCATGACGCCACCGCCGCATGGTCAGATATTCCTTATCCAGTGTTTTGTAATAGTCAATCTGCTGCTCCAGATGTTTTTTATGATTTTCTTTCTCGGACAGAAGTTCTTCTTCATACTTTAGGGCAAGAAGGCCTTTTTGAAGGAGAAGCAGGCAGAGAAAAACATTGATAATAATTAACGGCGTAACCAGAAAAAGTATCGTCAGTGTCGATGATTTTTCAAGAAAATAGGTATTTATCATAACGATAAAAAAGGGCATCGATATGAGTAGAAGACTTTTCGGTTTCAGTGAGGAAAAATATCGGTAAAGCATACCGGAGATTGTCTTCAGAAAAAGGAAATATATGATTGCGAGGGAAAAGCAATTTAAAGCACTGAGCAGAACATTGCCTGAAACAATCAGATATTTCGGAGTCAGGTTCATGGATGGAAAAAATATATTTATAAAAATCAGTACACTCGCAGGGAGAAGTTCGATGAAGCTGTATGATACCGCTACGAAGGCATAGGCTGTGATACGAAGCCCCATCCGGTCTTTGAATAAAAAAAGAGCAATCAGTAAATGTATTGAGAAAAACCAGATGGATGTAAAAACAGCGTAGCGAACACTGAAAGTCATGACGGTATTCAAAAGCAGGGTAATAATAAAACAGTCACCGAGAGGGTGACGAAGAAATTTTTTCGGAGTCAGCACCCGTGTATAAAAAAGACTTATACCGTAAGAAATTAATACACTGTGGAGAAAATAAATGATTTTGGTGCCTGCAATACTGTAATACATGGTCAATACCTTCCTTATTAGATTAGATATAGATTTAATTATATTGAAATTTTTGGCCGGTTTCAAGTGATAGTGAAGTTTCTGCGGTTATTTATGTCATTTTTTCCAAAAATGGGTTATAATAATAATACAGCGTGTTGTTTGCAGAAGATGGGACGTACAGTCTGATGTATCAAACAACACGTTTTTTTATTCAACGGGTTTTCTTTGAGTTCGGGTAGACATTTCTGAAAGGTGAGGTGAACAGAAAATGTTTGAAGTAAATGATATGGTATTATATGGAACGAATGGCGTATGTGAGTTAATAGGAATCGAGAAAAGAGACTGTGGCGGAAAGATGGTTGAGTATTATATTTTGAAACCATTTTATACAAGTAATTCTACGGTATTTGTGCCGGTGAATAATCCGAAACTCACATCGAAAATGCGTTATGTATTGACAAAGGAAGAGATTCATCGGATGATCCGTTCTATTCCGGAGAATCGTCCGGAATGGACAGAAGATGAACGTGCACGGAAGGAAAAGTTTAAAGATATTACCGGAAGGGCGGATACCTTTGAACTGATCCGGTTGATCGGAGCGCTGCTTGAGCATCAGAGGGAGGTGGTTGAGCGGGGCAAGAAGCTGCATATTGCCGATGAGCGGATGCTTCGGGAAGCAGAGAAGATGATTTGTGATGAATTTGCTTATGTATTGGGAATTTCTCAGGAAGAAGTTGCTGACTATATTACAAGGGAACTGGAAGCTGCGGTGAAATAAACAGCATTGAAAAAAGGCACCTCAGATGTCTGTTGGGAGTATTGCCCGTCAGACATCTGGGTGCATTTTTGGGTTTTTTATAAAGAATTTCCGTATTCCAGACTGATTTCATTAAATTTATCAAGAATCTCCGACAGCGGAAGGTTCTTTTTTTCTTCTCCGGCTACATCGATAATCGCTTTCCCCTGATGCATCATCAAGAGACGGTTGCCGTATTGAAGTGCAAATTTCAGATTGTGGGTGACCATCAGGGTTGTCAGTTTTTTTTCATGGACAAGACGATGGGTCAGTTCCATAATATTATCTGCAGTTTTCGGGTCGAGAGCTGCTGTATGTTCATCAAGAATCATCAAAGATGTCGGGGTCAGCGTGGAAGTCAGTATAGCCAGTGCCTGGCGCTGACCGCCGGAAAGAGAACCGACCTTATCATGAATACGGTTTTCGAGACCAAGTTTCAGGGTTTCGAGAAGTGTCCGGTATTCATCGACCTTATCTTTTTTGATGCCGCGGCCAAGGTTATAGGGTTTGCCTTTATTATCCGCCAGAGCGATATTTTCCAGAATACTGAAGGTTGGACAGGAGCCCTTGGAAGGGTCCTGATATACACGGGAAATAAATTCGGAACGGCGGTATTCTTTCA
>DBGCEW010000151.1:0-23102 GCA_048357495.1 Frisingicoccus sp. | reverse complement strand
ATGTGTTAAGCACGCCGCCAGCGTTCATCCTGAGCCAGGATCAAACTCTCATGTTTATATCCTAACAGAATGACAACTAGCTGTTATCTTCCCGTTTTTTACTGTTTAAGTACGGTCATTACTGACCGTTGTTCGTTTTTGAAATTTCTCTTTAAAGAACTTTCGGGATTGTTTTATTGTTTAATTGTCAATGTCCTTTGTCGTTGCCTTCCTTATGTCGTGCAACTTTTATATCATATCACAGACGTAAGAGTTTGTCAACAACTTTTTTTATTTTTTCATTATCTTTTTTTAACACATGGTTAGAATTAAAAATAATGAACGGAGAAGGAGGGATTTGAACCCTCGCGCCGCGTTAGCGACCTATACCCTTAGCAGGGGCACCTCTTCGGCCTCTTGAGTACTTCTCCGAACTGATAAAAACGATTAAATTTTTACCGCACGTTTACAGTGCTTGTCTATTATAATATAAAGATTAAGATTTGTCAACGGATTTTCAAAACTTTTTTTAATTTATTTTACGATATGCTTTAGCAACCATTTCGTATAAATTATTACCTTCTGAATCAATAACAACAATCGCCGGAAAGTCCTCAACCTCTAATTTTCGAATGGCCTCTGTCCCCAGATCATCATAAGCAATAACTTGTGATTTTTTAATTCTTTTTGAAAGTATAGCTCCTGCGCCGCCAACAGCTGCAAAATATACGGCCTTGTTTCTTACAATCGCATCCAATACCTCTTTCGAACGCTTTCCCTTTCCGATCATCCCTTTTAAACCATGGTCCAGAAATAACGGCGCATATTTATCCATCCGGCTGCTCGTTGTGGGGCCGGCAGATCCTATAGGATGCCCTTCTCTGGCCGGCGATGGCCCCATATAGTAAATGACATTATGCTCTAAGTCCAGAGGAATATCGCCATTTTCCATCATCACTTCATACATTCTCTGATGGGCAGCGTCTCTTGCTGTATAAATTGTACCACTGAGATAAACATAATCTCCGGCTTTTAATACTTTAATTTCTTCATCTTTTAATGGTACACGGATATGCTTTTCCACCTTTAATCCCCTCTTCCTATAATTCACAGCCTACATGACGGTTCACATGACAGCATATATTTACTGCCACCGGAAGCCCTGCAATATGTGTTGGATATGTTTCTATATGAATTGCCATTGCTGTAACGGTTCCTCCAAGCCCTCCCGGGCCGATTCCCAACTGATTGATTTGATCCAGCATTTCAACCTCTAATTCTTTTACATAAGGAATATCCGAGTGCGTCCCTGTCTCTCTCGTCAGGGCATGTTTTGCCATAATCGCACATTTTTCAAAGTCACCGCCAATCCCTACGCCTACAACCAACGGCGGACAGGCATTCGGCCCGGCAGCATCCACCGTTTCAAGAATTACTTTCTTTACCCCTTCAATGCCGTCTGCCGGCTTTAACATACATACACGGCTCATATTTTCACTTCCAAATCCTTTTGGCGCCAGTGTTATCTTCAATTTATCTCCGGGTATGATGGAATAATGAATAATGGCCGGTGTATTATCATTGGTATTTTTCCGGTAAATAGGATCTTCAACCACCGATTTTCTCAAAAAACCTTCCGTATACCCTCGCCGGACACCTTCATTAATCGCATCCTCTAAATATCCGCCGTGAATATGAACCTCCTGCCCTATTTCTACAAACAAAATAGCCATTCCCGTATCCTGACAAATCGGAATCATTTCCTCTCCTGCAATTTTAAGGTTATCTTCCAGTTGTTTTAATACCTGTTTGCCCAGTGGGGATTTCTCAGTTTCAATTGCATGATTCATGGCCGCAGCCATATCCTCAGATAAAAAATGTGTTGCCTGAATGCACATGTCTCTGACGGCTTTCTCAATCTCCTGACAGGATATCTCTCTCATCGTCCGGACCTCCTAAATTTATTCGAAATCTTTAGTTATTGTACTATATTTAAGTAAAGGTTTCAATTATCCTGTTTCTCAAACCTTCAAAAGTTTTAACCCTTGTAACCAAAGGCGAAACACCCTATAATAGATTTATCAAAGCTGCTGTCTGAAATTCAGGGTACAGTTTGCAAAGACGGAGGAGGAATAACTATGGGGCTGTTTAAAAGAAAACCAAAAATAAGTGAAGGCGAACGCTATTATATTCTATCTGTCAGTGATAAAGCCCATAAAAGAGAATATCTGGAAAAATCCGCACAGTTGGGATATTGCCATGGAAAACAATCTCTGGCTATTTATTATCTGGAACATATGCCCAACAATATGGAAAAGATGCAGGAAGCTGCCGCCCTGTATACGGAGATTCTGACACAAAATATTTGGCTGGACTACTATAAGGCAGGACAGATTTTTACCAAGGTCGAACAGCACGAAAAGGCTATGGAATGTTATCTGAAAGCGGCTGAAGAAGGCAATATCGAAGCCCAGCTTTATGTCAGCCGCAGCTATATGAATGGTCAGTGGATTTCCCGGAACTACACAAAGGCAGCCTACTGGTACAAAAAAGCAGCCGATCAGGGCAATGCTACAGCCTGCGGCATTATTGCCGCTTTATATTATGAAGGAAATTTAATTGAGAAAAATATAGAAGCCGCTTTACACTACGCCCAAAAAGGAGAATATCTGAATAATAATCAATCCGCCTATATTCTGGCTCAAATGTATAAAGAAGGTCGCGGCGTGAAGAAAAATCTGAAACAGGCTATAAAAATTATGGACGGTCTGGCAAGATGTGACTACGAAAAATCCAAACCTCTTTTAGAACAGTACAAACAGGAGATGTTTAACACTGCCCAAACCCTCCGGAAGAACAATAAAACGGAGGAGGCCAAGCATTTACTGGAATATCTGATGTCCTATAATTGTCCACAGGCCGAAACCCTTTTGAACCAATACACACAGGAGGACGCCGAATTACTTTTCCAGAAAGGTATGAAAAATGTCCTTTCTCCAAAATATTCCTATTTAGAAAAAGCGGCGGATTTAGACTATGCGCCCGCCTGCAGTATGCTATTGCATCACAGAATATTACAAATTTCATATTCTCCAAAAAAAATAAATGGAGAGCGTGCTGATCTAACAGCATCCGAACTGAAAAAGTTGATAAAATACTGGAATATAGCGGAAGAAAGCGGCCGGGTTCTTTCAGAAAATGACAGAAAATTTCTGCTGCATCTGGTCCAGAACTATGCTCTTAACTATATCGATGAAAAAGACGCTTCCAATGCATTGGAACTGCTGGAGCCGATACGTCGCTATAAAGATCCGTACTGCTTATTTCTCCTGGCCCAGGCTTTTACTATCTCTACTCAATATGAGAGAGCTTCCACGGCCCTTAAACAGATTTTGGAACATCCGGATGCAACGCCTTCAATGCGGAAAGAATCTCAGAGAGTACTTAATATATTAAATAAAGAAATGATTGATTAAAGATAAAGGCAAGGCCATTTTCCGGCCTTGCCTTTTTGTCAAATAAATTACTCACCTTTTCGCTTTTTTTCCGCATTTTCAAGCTTGATTGCTCTACGATTAATAACCTCTGCACTCTGAGGCCGGATATCTCCTGCTTTTGTCAATGCCCATTTGGTCATGGACGGACCCACAAGCTCATAGATCAGCACCGAAAACAAAACGATATTACGAATCATAGCTCCCTCTGCACCAAATTCCGCAGCGGCCGTAATACACATACCGAGTGCCACACCGGCCTGAGGGAAAAGCGTGATTCCCAGATATTTTTGTACCGTTTTGTCACAGCCGACAGCCCTGGAACTGACCAAAGCTCCGACATATTTTCCGAAACACCGGAATAAAATATATACAATACCTATAATAACGATACTCACATCTGTGAAAACACTCAATTCAAGTCCTGCGCCGCTGATTACAAAAAACAGGGCAAACAGCGGTGCTGTCCACTTATCGGATTTTTCCATTAAATCCTCAGACAGCGGACAGATATTACAGAAGACCGTACCAAGCATCATACAGACTAAAAGTGATGAAAAACTAATATGTACACCGCCAATTTCAAACTTAGCCATAGAGATGCCGACAGTCAGGAATACGAAAGCAATCGTCAGAGATAAACGGTTACTATTGGAATTAAACAGGGTTTCCAACTGGGTGAGAAGCCATCCCATAAAAGCGCCTACAACTAATGAAAGCACAATTTCCAAAAAAGGCTCCACCAAAATCGATGTCATATTAAAAGCTCCGTTTTTCAATGCTCCTGCCACACCAAAGGAAACGGCAAAAACCATGAGTGCAACTGCATCATCCAAAGCAACGACCGGAAGAAGAATATCCGTTAATTTTCCCTTTGCCTTATACTGACGTACAACCATTAATGTGGCTGCCGGTGCCGTAGCTGTTGCAATGGCTCCCAGAGTAATGGCTGTAGACATTGGTAATTTATCTCCAAGCACTATATGAAGGGCAAACATAGCCACATTAACGAATAAAGAAGCTACCAGGCCTTCCGCAATACCGACAATCAGAGCCTGGCGTCCGGTATTTTTTAACTCAGATAACCGGAATTCATTTCCAATAGCAAAGGCAATAAATCCCAAAGCCACATTTGAAATCAATGCATACTGTTCAACATCGCCTGTGGATATGAATCCAATTCCCGGAAGATTCAGATTGCCTAAAAAATAAGGTCCAATCAAAACCCCTGCGATCAAATAGGCTGTAACATCCGGTAATTTTAACGGTTTCACAACACGGGTCATCATCAACCCGGCAATCAGTGCAACCGAAACTGCAAGTATTGCTGTCATAATATTCCCTCTCTCAAATTATTTACTTAATAACAACAATTTTTTATGTTATCATTGTATATATATTTTGTCAAATGCAGAAAACCTGTACAGCTTTATTTTTGGAGGTATGATCATTGAATACGCATCATAAACATCGGCTTCAGCCCGGAACACTTCTGGATGACAGATATCTGATTGAAAAAGTTCTGGGTGAAGGCGGCTTTGGAATTACATATGCCGGTATCAACCAGAGAATCCATCTGAAAGTGGCCATTAAAGAGTTTTACTGGAGGGACTATGTGGCCCGAAATATTGAAAATTCACCGGAAATTCATATCATTTCAGAGGAAAACCGGGAAATGATTGAGAAAGCCAAAGAAAAATTTTTAAAAGAAGCCCGGATTATCAGCGACTTTACAGATGAAAAAAGTATTGTCAATGTAAATGATTACTTTGAAGCCAACAACACCGCCTACATTGTCATGAGTTATCTTGACGGCATCACTTTAAAAACCTACTTAAAAGGCAAAGGTCCCTTCGATAGCGAAACTATTTTTCGTAAAATGCTTCCTCTGATGGAGGGCCTCGGAAAAGTTCATGCCTGCGGTATTATTCATCGGGATATCAGTCCGGATAATATTATGATGGTTCCTGACGGAAATTTAAAACTTCTGGACTTTGGCGCCGCCAGAGATTACTCCGGTGTCATGGATAAAAGCTATTCCGTCATTGTCAAAGGCGGTTATGCGCCCATTGAACAATATAACCGCAGCAGTGTTCAGGGACCGTGGACAGATATCTATGCACTTTCTGCCACACTCTATGAATGTATCACCGGCATTATGCCCGATGATGCGCTCCAGAGAGTATTTCATGATGAATTAAAAAAACCTTCCGAATTAGATATAAAAATAGATAAAGAACTTGAAAAAATTTTATGGAAAGGCCTGAACGTGTCTCCGGAGGAACGTTATTCCTCAGTGGATGCCATGCTTGAAGATATCCGTCATATTTTAAAGGATGAAATTCCCGGAAAAGAAAAAAAACGCTGGCATCTCCCTGCCATGATCGGTGCCGCCGCCATATCACTCCTTATTGCCCTCGCCGGAATTTACACCTATGCAGACAATCATATTGCTTCTTTTAAATTTCGTGGGATACAAACAGAAACTGTAGTTCTTTCACCCGCTGAAAATATGTCTGCCAAAGAATTTCGGGAAGCACAGGATATTATTAAAAACCGTCTTGAAAATTTTGCCGGAAAAGATAACTATCTGATCAAAGAGGATGGAAACAGCAATCTCACGATTATCATGCCACTGGATGTCTACCATAACTGGAATATTTCAGGCGCTGTAAAAGCTTTTATCAGCCGTCCGGGGCGACTGTTTTTTCATAACGAAAATGATCATTTAACGGAAATCACCCCCGGGGATTTCATAACTATTGATAAAAAATACGGTACAGCCGCCGGTATTATTCCTTCCGATTGGAATTTACCGGAAAATAAAGATTATACATATTATGAATTAAAGCTGAGCGACGAAACAACCCATACACTTCTCAGTTTAATGGAGGATTCCAATAAAATTGTCTTTTATCAGGATGCGGATATATTTTTAAATACCCTTTCCATCACAGGCTATTATCAGGAAAGTTCCGGCGCCTTTGCTTTTATTGAAGAAAATGAAAACTTTGTCCATACACTGGCCTATAATCTGGATAATGAAAAATTCTCCCAGCCTTTCAGCGTTTATACTGAAATTCCGGCAACCTGGGAAAACGCCAGCCAATCGATTATAGCCGGTATAAATCAGGTAAATGCAGAAAACATCCCTGATCCGGCGCTGCACATACAATACAGCGGCTCTTTCCTGAATTCAACGGTTTCCAAAGGACAATGGTACAACGTCATTGCCGATATTAAAACCCGTATGGATACTCTTGAAATTCCTTATGCCTTCGGCATTTGTCATGATAATGAATATAATTTTGTGCTTAAAATTCCTCTGGATAAAGCCAGCCTTGAACCCCTTTATCTTCTTGGCTATAACTATGCATCGATCAAAGACCTCAGAAATGGATACTATCCGTATATAGACGATATTTCTGTAAATACCTCCGGAAAAAGCGTGGATATATCTTTCGCATCCTACAATGATACCAGCGATCTCACCTCAAAAACGGCCGCTTTGATCGAACAGAAACAACCATCCCTTTACCTGGATATTATGGGATGTAAATTATTCAAATATGACTTTTCCGAACCGCTGACAGAAAATCAAATTTCATTCACCCAGTGGAACCGGAGAGAAAATAAAACATTTACAGAAGAAGATATGCCTTTACTCCATTTTTTTAAGACGCTGACAGCCGATACAGAACTGCCAATAACTTATCAGATGGCCAATTATTCGGCAACAACGGCCCAGGGAAATATCGATACCACATACAGCATCAATGACCATTCTGTTCTTGGATTAAACACGGAAAGTGATATGACCCGCCATATCCGGGATCTGTTTCCGGAATGTGAGATAAATGAATCTTATAATTATGGAAGTCCTGTACTTGATGTGGCCTTCGATATGGATTTGAACAGTGCATCGCTGAAACAGCTTCTGGATAATTTTCAGGAACTCTATGAAGATGAAAGCTCCGGATTCAGTGAAGGATTTTACCATTACATTAATTTTTACTGGTCTGAAAACACCGCCAATAATACGATTAGCATCCATGCTTATCACAATACATCGGATTCCCGTACCGAACTTTACGGAAACTTCCAGGGCACTTTACTTGAACCTTATATGGAAGACCTTTCCGATTATCTGACTCAAAGTGAATTTTACAGAGAAAACAGCTATGATAGAATATGGTATATTGGAAATTCCGAATTTTCTTATATCCCACAAAACACAAAGGAGGCTGATACCCAATGACATCCACCGAAACCTTATCCGTATTTGAAAAAATGATTACCGACATTTCCAACCCTTCCGGAAGTATGGAGCTTTTGGACGAATGTATGACCTTTCGTCCGGAAATGATCAAAAAAATTCCTCTGCGTTTCCGCCTTATCGCTTTGGGATTTTTAAAAAAATATTCTCTGGACGAAATGAACGAAAAATTAATCTCGGAAGGCTGTGCCCAGCTCTATTCCAGAAGTTTCTGGGAAGCCAGTCTTATTTTTGCCTTCGCAAACCATATGTCTTTTAATGAATGGAAAAATCTTCAGAAAACCTGTGAAGAAATAAGAAATACCACGTCAATGGATTCACCATTCTTTAAAGAAGGCAGCATAACCCTTAGAGAAATCAACCGATATATTTCCGAAAATTCCGATGACGGAACCCAATTCATGGCTACGCGCCATTTAACACTCCAAATGGAACATCAGATTAAGGAAATAGAAACGGACATCGGCCGCTTCCGCCAGTTTCTTCAGAATAACCTGCACGCCTTTAGTCTTGTCCGTGAAAAAACCCGATACTATTTCTGTAAGTATCTCAGTTTTTATCTGGAAAATATTATAAACAATTATATTGACTGCCGTTTTCATAAAAAAGGAGCCAATATCGATGCCGCTGAAAGTGAACTGATTATCTTTAAAGGTATTCACAACATGAAAAAGAAGGCAAAAGACGAAGAAAGCGTCCGTGAATTTCTTTTCAATGCCGGAATTTCCTGTAAAAAGATTTTCAATGACTTTAACTACTACTATTTCGAATATGTATCCCTGGACTGGCTTGAAATTCTTTTGGAATACTATGGAAATTTAAACAATCTTCCCCGCAAAGAAAAGGAGCAATTGGCTTCCTCCTTAAAAAATCATGATAATGCCCTGAAAAAAATGACAACGGATGAAATTATCCATTATGAAATTTCCAAAATGGAATCTAAAGAAAAAGCCCTGGATCAGATTTACGCCCTGGACGGTCAGAATAAAGGCTATCAAAAAAACCGGTCCGGAGAAAATACCGTAAGAAAATATATTAAAGGTGAGCTGGATCTGGACCGGACAACCTTTATCAGTTTTCTTATTTTCTTTGGAAATGCAACACCTCTGAAAGATACATACCAGATTAATGCCGGCCGTCTCAATAAAATTCTCCGTGAGTGTGGATTTCCCGCCTTAAATCCTTCGGATAAGTTTGATGACTTTATCCTTAAATTTATGGAATCCAAAGAACCGGAAGAGTTCCTTATGGAAGAAGTCACAAAATATGCTCTAAAAGAAGAAAATTTCTTTTTATATAACAGCTACAAATCTTCGATCAGCTACGAAGAAGAACTGCGTAAAATCATGGGAATTAAAAAATAATATCCAAGGCCTCCTGAAATTCACTTTGCAGGAGGCCTTCATCAAAAAATCTGTTATTTAATTTTTATATTCAAAATCATCCATTTTATGATACACATCTTTGCCCTTCTCGCCGTCAGTCAATGTCTGCTCTTCCGGATCATGGTAAAATGTGGAATAAATCAGGTCTTTCTTTGGTTCCAAACAGTCTAAAACACCCCAGTTACTCATAAAAACAGCTTTTCCGCTGCGATATTCAAATTCTGTATAGGTTTTCTTAAGACTAAATCCATTACCGTTTCCCGGAATAATCCGATAATGTTTATACATTAACTGACCATCTTCTTCCCAAAATTCATAAACATGGGGCTGTACAGATTCGGGATCATCCACCCATGTACCGATAATATCTTCGTTCCCGGACATCTGTTCCGCCATCGGCGCCGTCTGGATCTGATTTGCTGCAAAAACATTCAAAGGCATAATCGCTGCCACTGCCATCACCAATGCTGCTAATTTTACCAATCTCTTTTTCATATTATTTTCCTCCTCAAAATCATGTTTATTTATTTGATGTTTTAACTATAACACGCCCCGAAATCAAATTTGTTTTTATTCCCATGATATTTAAAAAAACAATAAAAAAAGTATCCATGGCTGAAACCAAAGATACTTTTTCATTTTTAAATTTCAAATATTTCTCCCTCATGGGTAATTGAAACAATCTTTTCTTTATAATCTTTTGCGAATACTCCATTTTTAAATAAATCGATCCGCTTATAATCTTTCCAGAAATGCATCGGAAATACCATATCCGCATCCGCCGTCTCCATAAATTCATTCATTCCCCACCAGTAGTGTTCTTCCTGTCTCGGATCGAGAACAACAAAGGCAGCATCAAAATGCCGGTCTTTAATTTTCGCCATTTCATGCTTATATTCGTTTTCCCGGCGCTTTTCATCGGCCTCATTATCTCCAATCCAGGACCACCAGTGCAAATCTCCAGCAAAATAAAGAGACTTTCCGGCATATTGGATGATGAATGCCACCCCTTCGTCCGTAGATTTTAAGGTCTCAATCATCATCTCCCGCGGACCGCCTTCATGATGAAAAATACCATGGTTATCCACATTCATGTAAATTTTTTTGTTTTCATCCACAAAAACGGTATTTTGTCCACCATTTCCAATCCGTACAGCGAAGCTTAGGCTCCGCCGCACATCACTGGAAACAACGTAAATAACATGGGGATATGCCTCTGCATACTTATAAATTGCCGGATTAAAATGATCGCCGTGACTATGACTTACAAAGAAAATAATCCGCTTATCTTTATCAAATTCCGGAAGCTGGCCTTTATAATAATCAAAAACAAGAATACAGTCTTCAATTTCCACAACAAAACAACTATGATGAATATAGGTTATTTTCATAAGGAATCCCCATCTTCAGTTTCGGATACTTCAATTTCCTGATTTTCTTCCCCATCCTCTTCGGCTTCGGTTTCTCTGACTTTCGCAATGCTGGCAACTTTAATATCCCGTTCAACATCAATATCCATCAGTTTTACACCGGATGTATACCGTCCGATTTTAGAAATACCATCCACCGGCATACGGATAATAATTCCGCCGGAAGTGATCATCATAATTTCATGGCTGTCATTCACTGCCTTTGCTCCGATCACATTTCCTGTTTTTTCCGTAATATTATAACAGAGAACGCCTTTGCCACCACGATTCTGGCAGTTAAACTCACCCAGATCCGTCCGCTTGCCCATACCATTTTCAGAAGCAATCAAAAGAGAATCTCCCTGGGTATCCAACTGCATGGCAACAATCTCATCATCCCCATCCAGAGTCATACCGATAACGCCCATGGATGTACGTCCCGTTGTACGAACATCTTTTTCATTAAACCGGATACATTTTCCGTGTTTTGTCACGAGGAAAATATGATTTTCATTATTGGTAATTTTAACCTCAATTAATTCATCATCTTCCCGCAAGGTAATGGATAAAATTCCCGTTTTACGGATATTGGCATAATCTCTGATGGCTGTCTTTTTAACAATGCCCTTCTTCGTTGCCATAAACAGATACATATCCTCCTCAAAATCATGAATCGGTATCATCGCTGTAATCTTTTCTCCCGGTTCAAGCTGAAGAATATTGACAATCGCCGTACCTCTTGCAATTCTCGAAGACTCAGGAATCTGATATGCCTTGATCCGGTATACCTTTCCTTTATTTGTAAAGAACATGATATAGTGATGGGTACTCGTCATTAACAAATCTTCGATATAGTCTTCTTCCAGCGTAGACATCCCCTTAATGCCTTTGCCGCCACGATTCTGGCTTCGGAAATTATCCACGGTCATCCGCTTAATATATCCGAGTTTTGTCATGGTGATGATCGTATTTTCTTTTTTAATTAAATCTTCAATCGTAATTTCATCATCATCAATGCCAATAGATGTTCTGCGGTCATCACCGTATTTATTCCGGACAATCATAATCTCTTCACGAATAACGCCGAGAAGTTTCTTCTCATCTGCAAGGATCGCTTTTAATTCGCTGATTCTCGCTTCCAGCTCCGCATATTCATTTTCCAGTTTTTCCCGCTCCAAGCCGGTTAACGCCCGGAGACGCATATCTACAATGGCCTGGGCCTGAACATCGGTAAGACCAAAACTCTGGATTAATTTTTCTTTGGCTTCTGCGACATTTTTAGAAGAACGGATAATATGAATCACTTCATCAATATTATCCAGGGCCACCAGTAAACCTTCTAATATGTGGGCCCGTTCTTCAGCCTTATTCAGCTCATACTTAGAACGGCGGGTGATGACTTCTTCCTGATGCTTCAAATAAAGCTCGAGAATTTCTTTTAAATTCAAAATTCTCGGTTCATTATTGACCAGAGCAAGCATAATAACGCCAAAAGTATCCTGAAGCTGTGTATGTTTATATAAATGATTTAAGACGATATTCGGGTTGGCATCTTTTTTTAATTCAATAACCACCCGCATACCTTCACGGCTGGACTCATCTCTCAAATCCGATATGCCTTCCACCTTTTTGTCCCGGACGAGTTCCGCAATTTTTTCAATTAACCGCGCCTTGTTTACCATGTACGGAAGTTCTGTGACAACAATCCTCTGGCGGCCATTTCCCATCGGTTCAATTTCCGTAACCGCACGGACTTTAATCTTTCCCCGTCCGGTACGATAAGCTTCATTAATACCGTTTCTTCCGAGAATCATAGCCCCTGTCGGGAAATCAGGACCTTTAACAATATCAAGAATTTCTTCAATATCTGTACTCCGGTCCGCTTCAATCCGGTTATCGATAATCTTAACCACGCCATCAATCGTTTCCCTGAGGTTATGGGGTGGAATGTTTGTTGCCATACCTACAGCAATACCCGTTGTCCCATTCACTAAAAGATTTGGAAAACGGGACGGAAGAACTGCAGGCTCCTTTTCTGTCTCATCAAAGTTCGGTACAAAATCTACCGTATCTTTATTAATATCCGCAGTCATCTCCATGGAAATCTTGCTCAGACGTGCTTCGGTATAACGCATCGCGGCCGCACCATCACCATCAACCGAACCAAAATTTCCATGACCATCAACCAGCGGATAACGGGTTGACCATTCCTGAGCCAGATTAACCAGGGCGCCATAGATTGAAGAATCACCATGGGGATGATATTTACCCATAGTATCACCGACAATACGCGCACATTTACGATGGGGCTTGTCGGGACCATTATTCAGTTCAATCATCGCATATAATATACGCCGCTGCACCGGTTTCAAACCATCTCTTACATCCGGCAATGCTCTGGAGGTGATGACACTCATGGCATAATCAATATAAGACTGTTCCATCGTTTCTTTAAGATCCACTTCCTGAATCTTGTCAAAAACCTTACTTAAATCGTCCATCTATTACTTCCTCCATTTAACTAAATATCCAGATTACGGACATACTTTGCGTGTGTTTCAATAAATTCGCGGCGGGGTTCTACCTTATCTCCCATTAATGTATTATAAGTATCATTGAGATAAGCCATCTTCGCATCATCAATCGTCACTTTCAAAAGAACTCTGCGTTCCGGATCCATAGTGGTTTCCCAGAGCTGTTCCGGATCCATCTCCCCAAGACCCTTATACCGCTGGATACGATTTCCCTGATCTCTTCCGATTTCTGTTAAAATCCGGTTCAGCTGATCATCATCATAGGCATACCAGACTTTTTTATTTCTCTCAACTTTATACAGCGGCGGCTGTGCCAGATAGACATAACCGTCCCGGATCAAATCCGGCATAAAACGATAGAAAAATGTTAATAATAACGTTGCAATATGAGCGCCGTCAACATCGGCATCGGTCATAATGATGATTTTATGATAACGCAGCTTTGAAATATCAAAATCCTCATGGATCCCTGTCCCAAAGGCTGTAATCATTGCCTTAATTTCATTGTTCACCAGAATTTTATCCAGACGGGATTTTTCAACATTTAAAATCTTTCCCCTCAGCGGCAAAATTGCCTGTGTGGCTCTGGACCGGGCTGTTTTGGCAGAACCTCCGGCAGAATCTCCTTCGACAATATAAATCTCACAATTTTCCGGATTTTTATCCGAACAGTCTGCCAGTTTTCCTGGAAGACTCATCGTCTCAAGGGCTGTTTTACGCCGCGTCAGATCCCTGGCTTTCCGGGCCGCATCTCTGGCACGCTGTGCTAAAACGGCCTTCTCTGCAATCATTTTTCCGACAGACGGATTCTGCTCCAGAAAAACCATCAGCCGTTCACTCACAATGCTGTCCACAGCCCCTCTGGCTTCACTGTTCCCCAGTTTTTGCTTTGTCTGACCTTCAAACTGAGGCTCGGATATCTTAATGCTGATAATCGTTGTCAGACCTTCACGGATATCTTCACCGGAAAGATTCGGTTCATTATCTTTTAAAAGTTTATTTTTCCGGGCATAATCATTAAATGTTTTCGTCAGAGCATTACGGAATCCAATCAGATGGGTTCCGCCTTCCGGCGTAATAATATTATTTACAAAACTATAGCAGCTCTCTGTATAGGAATTATTATGCTGCATAGCCACTTCCACGTAAACGTTATCCTTAATTCCCTCGCAATAAATAATATCCGGATATAACACATCGTGAGGACGGTTCAAATATTCCACATATTCTTTAATTCCGCCTTCATAATGGAAAATCCGTTCAACATCTTCTTCGCCACGTTCATCAACTAAAATAATTTTGAGACCTTTGGTTAAAAAAGCGGTTTCTCTGAGACGTTCCTTTAAAATTTCAAAATCAAAAACCGTTTCTTCAAATATTTCTGCATCGGGTTTAAATGTTACTTTTGTTCCTCTTTTTTCAGTTTCCCCGATAATACTGAGGTCACCCATGACCTTTCCACGTTCATAACGCTGTTTATACTTTTTCCCGTCTTTATAAACAACCACTTCAAGCCATTCGGAAAGGGCGTTTACAACAGATGCTCCAACACCATGAAGTCCTCCGGATACTTTGTATCCTCCACCGCCAAATTTTCCGCCGGCATGAAGAATTGTAAAAACAACTTCAACGGCAGGTCTTCCGGCTTTCTCCTGAATATCTACAGGAATTCCACGGCCATTATCAATGACGGTCACAGAATTGTCTTTATTGATTGTCACTGTGATTACGCTGCAGTATCCTGCCAAAGCCTCATCCACCGCATTATCTACAATTTCATAAACAAGGTGATGGAGGCCTTTCGAAGAAGTGCTGCCGATGTACATACCAGGTCTTTTTCGAACGGCTTCCAGCCCCTCTAAAATCTGAATTTGTTCTGCACCATAATTATCTTTCATTCTTAACCTCCTGCTGCTGGTTTTCAATTGACCCATCTTTTACTTTAAAAACTTTGTCTATATTAAAACGATTACTGATAAATTCATCCAGTCCGGTACAGGTAATCACTGTCTGTATCCTGCTAATGCTTTCCAATAAATAGTTTTGCCTGAAACTGTCCAGTTCAGACAAAACATCGTCCAATAATAAAATCGGTGTATCCTTTATAAATAATTTGACCAAATCAATTTCTGCCAGCTTTAATGATAAAGCCGCGGTCCTCTGCTGTCCCTGAGAACCATATTTACGCACATTAATATTGTCAATATAAAATCCCATATCATCTCTGTGGGGACCTACCGTTGTGGTTTTTAATTTTAAATCATTTTCACGGCGCATGAAAAGTGTTTTTTCAAAGTCTTCTTCCGTAACGCTCGGTTCATAACATAAATTCAAAACTTCTTTTCCGCCGCTCAGCCTGGAATGAATCGGCATTATTAATTCATTCAGCTGCCGGATAAACTGACTTCTCTCTTTAATTACCCGAATACCGTAACGTATAAGCTGTTCATCCCATACATCCAGCGTACTTTTCAGGGATTCCTGATAATAAGACTGCTTTAAAAGATTATTCCGCTGATTGACCACTTTATTGTAATTCGATATATCATGAAGATACACCTTATTCAGCTGGCAAAGCTCCATGTCAATAAAATGACGACGCTCCGAAGGACCATTTTTAATAATTGTAAGATCCTCCGGCGAAAAAAATACTACGTTAAGCATTCCCATCAATTCACTGGATTTTTTAATTGGAATCCCATCAATAGCGGCGCCTTTTGTCTTATTCCGCTTCAAATGAATATCGATTTTATGTTCAATGGCATCCCTCTCAATAAAAAGCCGGATATGGGACTCTTCCCGGGCAAACCGGATCATCTCCTTATCCCGGCTTCCACGATGGGATTTTGTTGTTGCACAGACATAAATAGATTCAAGGATATTGGTTTTTCCCTGAGCATTATCGCCATAAAGAATATTTGTGCCTTTGTCAAAATTCATTTGAAGCGTATGATAATTTCGATAGTCGAGTAATTCAAGAGATTTTATAATCATAGTTTATTTTTCAATCTTAATGGTTTCACCGTTAAAGGTTACAATATCTCCGTCATAGAGCTTTTTACCTCTCTGGTATTCGGTTTCGCCATTAACCCTAACCTGTCCTTCTTTGATAACAATCTTTGATTCCACACCGGATCCAACACAGCCGGCTGCTTTTAATGCCTGACCTAATTTTATATAATCATCTTTCAGTTTAATAATTTCCATAAGTCCTCCTATACGCCTGGATTAAAATTTACCGGGAGAATCAAATAAATATATTTCTGTTCTTCATCTCTGATAAAGCATGGAGCTTTTGGATTGATCATATAAATATCAATGTTTTCATCATCAATAACACGTAAAGCATCCAGAATAAATTTCGGATTAAAACCAATCATTAAATCCTTACCGGTTTTGCTGATATCAATATCTTCATTCATGGAACCGATAAAGGAATTAATCTTCAATTCCATGGATTCATCAATAATGTTCATGATGATCGGTTTTTTATCGCCCTCTTTTACAAGCAGGGATGCACGTTCAATACAACTCTGAAGTTCTTTTTTGTTGATACTGATTTTTGTTTCATAATCACTGGAAAGCATCTGTTCGATCCTGAAATATTCGCCTTCGATTAACCGTGAAACAACAACTGTATCATCAAATTCAAACATAATATGCCGTCCGGTAATGAATATCCGTACATCGTCTTCAACACCACCGGTTAAAATTTTACTGATTTCATTCAGTGTTTTTCCAGGTACAACAACCTTTATGTGGTTATAGGCTTCTTTAAGTTCAATTTTTCGGATTGAAATACGATGACCGTCAAGGGATACAACCTTTAATTCACTGCCGTTAATTTCAAAAAGTTCACCTGTCATTAAACGGTTGTTTTCATTATCTGCAATTGAGAAAATCGTCTGCCGTATAATTTCCTTCAGTGAGAACTGTGATAATGAAATCATCTGGTTTCTTTCAATTTCAGGTAAATAAGAAAAATCGTCACCTGATTTTCCGGCAATGTTAAATTTGGCTTTTTCGCATTTAATCAAGGCACGGTAGGCATCATCTGTCTGAATGGTTACTTCGCTGTCCGGAAGTTTTCTTACAATTTCAGAAAACAGTTTGGCTTCTAAAGCGATTTTACCTTTGTCAAGAATATCACCGTTAATGGTGGTTTCGATTCCAAGTTCCATATCGTTTGCCGTTAATTTAATCTGTCCATCCGTTGTATCGATAAGTATACATTCAAGAATAGGCATTGTTGTTTTGGCAGGAACGGCTTTTAAGACAGTATTGACACCCTGAAGGAGTTCCGTTTTACTGCAAATAATTTTCATGTTTAAATTCAACCTTTCTCAGCCTTCCGGATTTTTTGTGAATAACTCCCGGGCGGCCGCATATAAATATATAAATAATAATTTTATAGTAGTTGTAGTAGTAGGGGCTGTGGATATGTGGATATGCCATTCTAAGCCTGATTTCTACTGGATTTTTTTATGGGATAAGTCTGTTAAAAGCCGATGGATAATCAAAGGATAACTCTTAAATTATCCACATAAGTCAAAATTGCAAATCCGGTTCGAAAACCCGGAAAAAATTTTATCCCCTGTAAAATCACAATGAAACCATGTTCATCCACATTTTATTAACTGGTTATCCACAATCAGGTTGGAGGGTTTATTTTCTTTATTAATACATCAATTGTATTTTTAAGATTATCGTCATGTTTTAAATCATCGGATATCTTTTTCTCCCCGTGGATAATCGTTGTATGGTCTTTTTTACCGAGAGAATTGCCAACAGCCTGCAGAGAATCTGCCGTCATCTTCCGGCAGAGGTACATACATATCTGGCGCGGATAGGCAATTTCCTTATTACGTTTCGTGCTTTTTACATCCTCCGGTGATATATGGAAGTGTTCAGCTACGGTATCTATAATAAGTTCGCAGGTTACAGGTCGTCTTTCTTCCGGTGAGATGATATTTTCCAGGGCTTCTTTGGCAAGCTCAAAATTGATCTGCCGTTTGCGAAGTCTGGAAAAATTATAAATTTGTTTTAATGCGCCTTCCAGTTCACGAATACTGGACTTAATATTCGTAGCAATATAGTTTAAGGATTCATCATCCACTTCAATATTGTCCAGTTCGGCACGTTTTTTCAGAATAGCCATCCGGGTTTCGTAGTTTGGCGGCTGAATATCTACGGTCAGTCCGGCTTTGAACCGGGTGATCAGACGGTCTTCCAGTCCGTTAATATCCTTTGGCGGTTTATCTGAAGATATGACAATCTGTTTTTTCGATTCATAGAGACTTGTAAATGTATGGAAGAATTCTTCCTGTGTACTTTCTTTATTTACAATGAACTGAATATCGTCGATCAGCAGCATGTCGATATTTCGGTACTTATTTTTAAATCTTTCGATTTGTTTGTGCTGAATGGAATGGACAAGTTCATTTGTAAATTCTTCGGAAGTTACATAAATAATGCGGTAATCCGGAGATTTTGATAAAGCATAATGGGCAATAGAATGCAGCAAATGGGTTTTACCAAGTCCGGCACCTCCATATATAAATAATGGGTTCCCATAAATCCCCGGATCTTCGGCAACGGCCAGCGCTGTAGCGTGAGCAATATCATTATTTTTACCGACAACAAAGGTATCAAATGTATATCGTGGATTTAAATGGGTGTTAATAAGTGCTGAAGCATTGGAATCAGCACTGTTTTCGTTGACATTAATTTTTTCTGTTGTATCCGGAATAATAAACTGAACATCGAACTCTGTTTCAAGTACTTCAGCGATAGTAATAATTAAAGGCATCCGGTATTTTTTTGAAAACCAATTGGTATCCAGAACAAGATTTTTCTTTTCTATAGATACGGTAATCATGTTTCCTTCGACTTTATAAGGCTTGAAGTATTTGACCCAGGTGGTAAAAGCCACTTCGCTGATGTCGTTTTCTATTTTCATTTGTTCAAGAATATCATTCCACTTTTCTTTGATTAAAGATAACACAATATTTCCCCCTGAGCATAGATTCACATCTATATTTTATCCTAAAAATGGAGAGATATCAACATCAAAATTGTGGATAACTATGTGAATGGATTTTGACTGCAGATTAACATAAAATACTTTTTTACGACAGTTATTATGTTAATGTTGATAAAATAATGGTATTTTAATCACATTAATCACAGGGGTTTTTTTCTGAATTTATCGATATTTGGTGGTTTTGGCGGATAGTTATAAACACTTATCCACAAGTTATACACAATATGTGGATAGAATTATGTAAATGTGGGGATAATTGTGTTGATAAATAAGTTATCCACAATAATAAAAAAAAATTATGTTTTGCTTGACGAAGATTGAGGAAATGAATATAATAGAGTAGATATTTTATCTTAATTTTTATTTAAAGGAGGTGCTAGATATGAAGATGACATTCCAGCCTAAAAAAAGACAGAGAAGTAAAGTTCATGGCTTCAGAAAGAGAATGAGTACTGCAAACGGCAGAAAAGTTTTATCAGCAAGAAGAGCTAAAGGTAGAAATAAATTGACAGCTTAGGCCGCAGACATGTGGCCTTTTTCTTTAGGTAAATGTATGAAATTTTCAGAGTCATTGAAAAAAAATCAGCAGTTTAAAGCCGTTTATGAAAGTGGGACATCCTTTGCCAACCGGTATCTGGTTGTCTATAAATTAGAAAACGGCCTGAAGAGAAATCGATTGGGGATTTCTGTCAGTAAGAAAGTCGGGAACAGTATTGTAAGACATCATCTTGCACGTTTAATTCGTGAAAATTATCGTTTAAGCGAGGAACTCTATAAAGAAGGATTTGATATTGTCGTTATAGCCAGAGTTTCCGCAAAGAAAGCGGACTACTATAGGATAGGTAAGAGTCTCAGCCAGTTATCTGAAAAACTGGGATTATTAAAGGACAGCGATGCAGAATGAAAAAAGTGTTAATTGGATGTGTTCGTTTTTACAGAAAATATATTTCTCCATACAAACAGCCATGTTGTATTTATATACCGACATGTTCCCAGTATGCGATTGAGGCATTGGAGAAGTATGGGGCAGTTAAGGGAAGCTATTTGGCAATAAGAAGAATACTGCGTTGCCATCCTTTTCATAAGGGAGGATATGACCCTGTTCCCTGAAGAAGGAGGAAAATAGAACATGGATATGATTGTTCTTTCAAAAGTTGGAGGTATCTTAGGGCCTTTTGCTTCGATATTAGGTCTAATCATGAACTCTATTTATGAAGTTCTGGATTTAGTGGGGATACCGAATGTTGCTTTGGCGATTATATTATTTACATTAATCACCAACCTTTTAATGTTACCGTTAACGATTAAACAGCAGAGATATACCCGGGTATCATCTCTTGTAACACCTGAAATTCAGAAAATTAACAAAAAGTATAAAGGAAAAACCGATGCGGTTTCACAGCGCCGGATGCAGGCGGAAACGATGGAAGTTTATAAAAAATATGGCGCAAGCCCGACTTCCGGATGTCTTCCATTATTAATTTCCTTTCCGATTTTGTTAGCATTATATCGGATTATTTATAATATTCCATCTTATGTAAATTCCATCCATGATTTGTTTATGACGATTGCCGAACCGATCAGTCAGACAACAAACGGGGCAGCGATTATGGAGCAGCTCATTTCAGATTTGAGCATTAACGTTGGGAAATTTGATTTTACGATTGAAAAAATTATCGATGTACTGAATAATATGAAGACAACGAACTGGGATGCTTTATCTTCTGCATTCGCTTCAAATCCGGAGGTTATTCAGGGAATCAACAGTGTTAAGGATACCATTATTAATATTAATGAGATTCCGGGCGGATTAAATGTTATGGATGCACCGGTTCATTTCAGTCAGGGAATGGCCGGAATTTTTCCTGGAATTTTAATTCCGATCCTTGCCGGAGTGACTCAGTATATCAGTGTTAAAATCACATCAGGCAAGCAGTCTCAGCCGGCGCCAGGACAGGATAACAGTATGGCATCTTCGATGAAGATGATGAATACAATTATGCCTTTATTCTCCGTATGGATTTGTTTTTCACTTCCTGCAGGTGTAGGTCTTTACTGGGTATGCAACTCTGTATTCCGTACATTGGGAATTCTTGTCGTTAACCGATTCTTCAATACAAAGGATATTGATCAGTTGGTTGAAGAACAAAAGGAGAAGGTTGCCGAACGAAAAGTTGGAAAACCTTCGCGTATTGAAAAAATGATGAGTGCAGCCGATGCATCTGGAGAGGATAACAACCGGCCTAAGACTATGAGTGAAATTGCAAAGGCGAACCGCTCAAAACAGGAATATAAGACGAAAAATTATAACCCTGTCGATAAGGATCAGCCAGTGAATTCAGACAGTATTTCATCCATTGCCCATATGCTGGATAAAAGCAGAAAAGATGATTGATCCATCATTTTCAGGGGAGGAATAAATTATGGATTATATTGAAATCACAGGAAAAACTGTAGAAGATGCGATTACAAATGCTTTAATTAAACTGGAGACAACCAGTGACCGCATTGAATATGAAGTTATTGAAAAAGGAAGTACCGGATTTTTAGGATTTATTGGCAAACAGGATGCAGTTATTAAAGTTCGTAAGAAAAACAGTCTTTTAGATGATACATACGAATTTCTTAATAGCTTATTCGCTGCGATGAATCTGGAAGTTACTTCCAAAATTGATTATGATGAAGACAGCCGGACGATGAATATTGATTTTTCTGGTGAAGAAATGGGTATTCTTATCGGAAAAAGAGGTCAGACATTGGATTCTCTTCAGTATTTGATCAGTCTGGTCGTGAATAAAGAAAGCGATTCTTATATTAAGGTTAAGGTGGATACAGAAGATTACAGAGAACGCCGTAAACAGACACTGGAAAATCTTGCTAAAAATTTATCCTATAAAGTGAAGCGGACACGCCGTCCTGTGACACTTGAACCGATGAACCCTTATGAAAGACGTATCATTCATTCGGCACTCCAGAATGACCGTTACGTAGAAACCCACAGCGAAGGTGATGAACCTTATCGTAAAGTAGTGATTACATTGAAAAAGTGGGAAAATAAAGAATATCGCAAGGATTATAATAGAAATTATAAAGAAAAACATGATTAATTCAGATTGCCCCCTTCTTTTAGTTAAAGATGGGGGCAATTTTAGAAAAGGAGCAAAAAATGATAAGAGATACAATTGCTGCGATTTCTACAGGAATGACCGCCTCGGGTATTGGAAAAGTCCGTTTGAGCGGGGATGGTGCCATTGAGATTGCGGATCGGATTTACAGAAGTCCGAATACAAATAAATCCCTGAAAAATGTTCAAAGTCATACGATACATTACGGATATATATATGATGGCAGCCAGATGGTGGATGAAGTGTTGCTTCTTATCATGAAGGCTCCGAACAGTTATACGAAAGAGGATGTTGTGGAGATTGACTGTCACGGCGGTGTTGTTGTGATGAAAAAAATTCTGGAAACAGCGATTAAGTACGGTGCGCGTCCGGCGGAACCCGGAGAATTTACAAAACGGGCTTTTTTAAATGGACGTATTGATTTATCTCAGGCAGAAGCGGTAATTGATATTATTAATTCCAGAAATGAATATGCGCTGAGCAGTTCTATGCATCAGCTTCGGGGAAACCTTTTAAATCAGATTACAGACATTCGTAAAGATATTATCGGCAGCATTGCATTTATAGAAGCGGCTTTAGACGATCCGGAACATATAAATGCAGATGATTATGGTGAAACGTTAAAAAAACAGGTCAGTACAAATATTGAAAAGCTGAACCGGCTGCAGAAATCCTATGATGATGGCCGCCTTTTAAAAGAAGGCATTAAAACTGTCATTCTCGGAAAACCAAATGCCGGAAAATCATCCCTGTTAAATTATCTTTCCGGTGAAGAAAGAGCGATTGTTACGGATATTGCCGGAACGACAAGAGATATTCTGGAAGAGACTGTTCAGGTCAGCGGTATTTTATTAAAT
>DBGCEW010000150.1:0-2598 GCA_048357495.1 Frisingicoccus sp. | reverse complement strand
CTGGAGGCAAAAACTTTTCAGTTGATCTTGCTGGATTTGATGATGCCCGGAATGGACGGAGAAAGCCTGCTGACTGAAATCAGGGAAGAAAGGAAATTAGAAATTCCGGTTCTTATACTTTCGGCAAAGACGGGGCTTGAGGATAAGGTACGTTTACTGACAACAGGTGCTGATGATTATATGACAAAACCTTTTGAGCCGGAGGAGCTTTTAGCAAGAGTTTATGCAGCCCTTCGAAGGAGCAGAAAGGAGACTGAGAAGACAGAGGAAGTTTTTAAGCATAAAAATCTGAGCCTGTACCCGGTATCCCATCGGGTTTTGGTTCATGGACAGGAAATTATGCTGACCCGTCATGAATTTGAGCTTTTATATGTAATGCTTCAGTCCCCGGGGAAAGTTTTTTCCAGAGAAATGCTGTATGAACAGGTATGGCATGGCGGTTATTATGGTGAGGACAATACGGTCAACGTCCATGTAAGCAATATCCGGAAGAAAATTGCGGCGGCAGATAAAGATTCAGAGTATATTAAAACGGTATGGGGAATTGGTTTCAAGATATCGGAGTCATAGGGGGAGTCTTTATACTTTCTTTAAACTTTCTTGAGGATTAATTAAAGTCCGGGAGGCTATAATGATAATCGTAAAGGACATTATATTTAAGAAACTTACAAAAATCAGTGTCCGGAAAGGAATTATCATGGAAAATTATTGTATAGAGACAAAAAAACTGACAAAATGTTATAAAGATTTTGCCGCTTTAAAGCAGGTGGACATCCGTGTACGGAGAGGCGAAATTTATGGGCTGATCGGAGATAACGGAGCTGGAAAAACAACATTTCTTAAAATAGCTGCCGGATTGCTTTTTCCGACAGAAGGAGAAATAAAATTATTCGGGAAGAACAGTGAGAGGGCGTTAGAGAAAGAACGTTCCCGGATTGGCGTGCTTATTGATGATGTGGGATTTTATCCCCAGCTTACGATTGAGCAGAATATGGAATATTTCCGGATTCAAAAAGGGATACCGGGCAAAGAAAGTGTCAGGGAAGCCCTTGAAATGACCGGACTTGCAGCGTATCGAAAGAAAAAATGCAGAGAACTGTCCCTTGGAATGAAACAGAGACTGGGGTTGGCCATTGCATTGCTTGGCGTGCCGGAGGTTTTAATTTTAGATGAACCCATCAACGGACTTGATCCGAGCGGTATTATTGAGATGCGGAACCTTCTTTTGAAATTAAATCAGGAAAAGAATATTACCATATTGTTGTCCAGTCATATTTTAAGCGAGCTGGAACATATGGCCACGGTATATGGTTTTTTGAAAAACGGGGAATTTCTGGAGCAGGTAACGGCAAAAGAATTGCGGAACAGATGCAGAGAATATGTGGAAATTCAGGTTTCAGATGCGGAACAATATGCTGTTTTGTTAGAGAAGTCCTTTGGAACCGGCGATTATCAGGTACTTCCGGATGGAAAAGTACATATATTCCGGACCGATATGCCGATAGAGGCATACAGTAAGCTGGCGGCAGCGAATGGTCTGGCTGTCGTATCTCTGCTGAGGCATCAGCAGACGCTGGAAGATTACTATATTCATCTGAAAAAGGGAGGTCGGATGTTATGATGAATTATATGAAAAGTGAGTGTTACAGGACATTGCATACACGAACCTTTTATCTGGTGACGCTGGTGCTGGGCGGTCTGGTTCTATTGATGAATCTGATCCATTTTGTCAGCGGACGATCGATTCCGGATTTTCGCTATGATACCTTTCGTTTTTCATTGAACACCCTGACTTCAATGATTATGGTTATGCTGGCCATGGGGGCAGTGGTTGCAAGTCTTTTATTTATTGATGACCGGAAAAATGGCGTGATGAAACAGATGATCGCCTACGGCATTAGCAGGGAAAAAATATTTGTTGGCAAGTGTATAGTAGCCCTTGGTTTTTCACTTATAATTATGGTGGCGGTTCTGGTGATCTATGTGGGCAGCGCTTATCTTTTGCTTCGGGAACCGGAATGGCTTCCATTGAAAGAAATGCTTCTCGGTATTGGGGCCTCGCTGCCGATGGCAGCGGCCTCCCTTATATTTACACTGGCCTTGGGCAGCTGGTACAAAAAAGAGATGCCAATCGTTATTTGGTGGGCGGTTATTTTCTGTTTTATTCCAATGGTACTGGCGCTGATCGGTCTGAAAGTGGATATTGTGGGGCAAATTGCATCCTGGATGCCTTATAATTATTTTAACCGGGAGGTTTTGGTAACCTATTCGCAGTATCACTGCCTGTGGGATACAGCCCAGGGGATGGCAAAATGTCTGATTTCCGGAGGCATTGGAATCATTGTTTTTCTTTTGTTTGGCCTTTGGAAGCTGCGTCGGCAGGAGTTTTAAGGAGTTTTAAAAGATTTTGATGAAAGAAATCAGAAATGACAGTAAGGGGTGAAAAGGGATGGCATATGTTATTGGGCTGATATTTTTTGCAGGTGCGGCAATATATTTTGCTGTCCGCTTTTTTTCACTCCGTCACGGAATCGGCTGTGCGGTCAGGGAATTGAAGGAAATCTCCGCCATGCCAGAGGAGAACAGAGTGCTGAAGGC
>DBGCEW010000149.1:0-15735 GCA_048357495.1 Frisingicoccus sp. | reverse complement strand
AAAATACTTAAAGGAGTGTGTCCGATGCGTAAGACTTATGTGATTGATACCAACGTTCTTATTCAGGCCCCTTATGCTTTTGAATGTTTTCAGGAAAATCAGGTGGTACTCCCTTTTGTTGTTTTGGAAGAGCTGGACAGCTTAAAGAAGGCGGAAGGGGAAAAGGGGGCCAATGCCAGAGAGGTTATCCGTTATCTGGAAAAGCTTCGGATGAATGGCGATCTGATTCACGGGGTTCCGACGAAAAACGGTGGTGTATTACGGATTGAAACCAACTGTGTTCATGTAGAGCTGCCCGGATATCTTCCGGAAGACCGGATGGACAACCGGATGTTAAAGGTGTGTAAGGGGCTCCAGGAAAATGAAGAAAGGGTCATTTTAGTCACCAAGGATATACTTTTGCGTATGAAGGCCTGTATTTTGGACATTGAATCGGAGGATTTTATCACAGAGCAGGTATCGTATGAACCGGACCAGTATTGTGGACGGGGAGAGTGTTATACGTCATCGGAAAATTTCGGGAATTTTAAAAAACAGCCGATTTCTCTGGAGGAACTGTATCAGGTGGATGATTATGGAAACCGGGTACCTGTGTCTTTTGTAGAAAATGAATTTATTATTTTGAAAGAGGATCAGTCTCTTAAAAAAACCCATCTGGGGAGGGTGGAACACGGGAAGCTGGTACCTTTGCAGTTTCAGAAAGCAAAACCCTACGGTGTATCCCCGAGAAATGTGGGCCAGTATTTTCTTCAGGAGGCTCTGATGATGGATGCGGCGAAGGCACCGCTGGTGATTGTCAAGGGAATGGCCGGAACGGCAAAAACATTTTATTCTCTGGCGGTTGGGCTTGAGAAAATCGTGAATCAGCCAACAGGGGAATACCGGAGAATGGTGATCAGCCGTCCGAATGCCCAATTTGATTCGGATATCGGATTTCTTCCGGGAGATGAGCAGGAAAAAATTTCACCGCTGATGCGTCCGGTGATTGACAATCTGGAACAGTTGATCGACTCAAATGAGGAAGAACGTTATAAGAATGAAAAAGAGCTTCGGGGGAAAATTGAGGAAATTTTTGACCGGGGGATTATTCAGGCGGAAGCCATGAATTTTATTCGGGGACGATCATTTGTAAATACCTATTTAATCATTGACGAGGCCCAGAATATGACTCCAAATCAGATTAAGGGAATTATTACCCGGGCAGGGAAGGGGACAAAAATTATTCTGCTTGGCGATCCGAAGCAGATTGACTGCCCGTTTTTGGATGAGCGGACGAATGGACTGAGTTATGCTTCCGAACATATGAAAGGCAGTGATTTCTGCTTCCAGCTGACATTAAACACCAGCGAGTGTGAACGCTCAGAGCTGGCCATGGATGCTGTGAAACGGATGTAAATTGGGAAGGTGAAGTGTCGAATAATGTCTGTTGTGTATATTTTTGTGTCATAGGATGACAAAAGGTGAAGGATGTGGTATATTAGAAACCGTTGACGCAGGAGGTGAGTAATGGGCCGTATATATGATGTTTTAAGAGCATTGGGAATACGGAGGACATACAAAGGTTATTATTATGTGGCAGATGCGGTTCGTCTGGTCATGACGGACTCTTCAAGATTGTTATATATTTCAAAATACCTGTATCCGGAGGTTGCACGGATACACGGGACATCTATGAACTGTGTGGAACGGAATATACGAACAGTTGTAACAAGCTGCTGGCAGAGTGAGTACGCCGAAGTACTTGAAACTATGGCAGGTATTCGTTTATACCGAAAACCCACATCAGGAGAATTTATAGATATTTTGTCGAGTTACCTGTTAACTGTGACAAAGTAAAAAATAAATGGGTTTGTGCTGTCTGTGAAAAAGAGTCTTTAAAGAAGCTGATGGTTTCTTTAAAGACTCTTTTTTATTAAATATGCAGGGGGCAATTCATTTTAAAGCAGGGTAATCCCATCCAGTAGTTCGGCTTCGAAGGCTTTTCGGTGGGCAGGGGTATAAATCCCCGGAAAACCTCCGGTGTGGATGAAAATGACTCTTTCTCCCGGTGAGATTTTTCCGTGTTTGATCATATCCAGAAGAGCTGCATAGGTCTTTCCGGTATAGCAGGGATCAAGGATAATGGCTTCGGACCGTGCCATATCACAGATGGCCTTTCGGACGTCTTCCGAAGGAAGATTGTATCCGCCATAAAGATACTCTGTTTCAATATGAAAGCTATCCCGGGAGGCATCCAGATTTAATTTCCAGCTTTCTTTAATGGTCCGGAAATAATCGGAGGCATAGTCGAAAATATCTTCTTCATAGGGCATAATCTGTATGCCGGTAAGCTTTAAATCGGAACCATGAAGGCCGCAGAAGAGTCCCATATAGGTTCCCATACTGCCAAGAGGGACAATAACGTGGCCGGATTTAAAATCGTCTTTGAGTTCCTGAGCGCATTCATAATAACCGAGGGCGCCGATTTCATTGGAGCCGCCCATTGGGATAAAATAGCACCGTTCACCCTGGGATTCATATTTTTGGATAACCTGTCCGACAACATCCATCAGCGGTGTGCCGTCCGGTTTATGAAGGAATACACGGGCGCCGAAAATCCGGTCCAGAAGCAGGTTGGCAGATAATTCTCCCGGATAATCGTCCATACAGATGATGGCGCATTTGAGCTGGTTTTTTGCAGCGACAGCAGCGGTCAGCCGTCCGTGATTTGTCTGGGCGCCGCCGACGGTAACAAGCATCGTAGCGCCTTTCTCTTGGGCATCATGAAGAAGATATTCCAGTTTTCTTAACTTATTTCCGCCAATCCCCAGTTCGGTCAGATCATCCCGCTTCATATAAAGTTCAATACCGAGCCTTTGGGATAAATTCGGAAGATAGTTTACCGGTGTCGGCAGATGCAGACAGGTCTGTTTTTCATAGCCAAACATGGAGGTCACATCCTTTCCTGATTCAATATATGCATGCCTGTAAGGCAGTGTTTATTTTAGTGTAGGGCCAGGTTGGACAAAAGTCAACGGTTTTGTTGGGAATCTGTTTTTATATCAGAAAATGTGGTATAATACCTTTAAAAGACTTTATCAGAATAACGGAGGTGTGGTATGTACGATATGGTTATTATCGGTGCTGGAACAGCAGGGCTTTCCGCAGCCATCTATGGTGTGCGGGCAGGGAAGCGCGTTCTGGTTCTGGAAGGGGAAAATTACGGTGGTCAGATTATAAATTCACCGGAAGTTGAAAATTATCCGGGAATTGCAAAAATTTCCGGTTTTGAATTTGCTACAGGACTTTACGAACAGGCACAGAATCTTGGTGCGGTGATCGAGTTTGAAGCGGTAACTGGTGTGGAAAAAACAGGTACAGACTTTGTTGTTTATACAGAAGAGCGGGAGATTCCGTGCCATTCGGTGATTTTGGCAACGGGAGCCAAAAACCGTCCTCTGGGACTTGACAGAGAGCTGGAATTGGTGGGGGCAGGTCTTTCCTACTGTGCAACCTGTGACGGCGCATTTTTCCGGAATCAGGTCACAGCCGTTGTTGGCGGCGGAAGTACGGCGTTGGAGGATGCAGAATTTTTGAGCAGCTATTGTTCAAAGGTTTATCTGATTCATCGGCGGGATGAGTTTCGGGGAGAACAGTGGCTGGTGGAAAACCTGCGCAAAAAAGATAATGTAGAGTTTGTCCTGAATGCAGTGGTTACAGAGATTCTTGGAGAAAACAGTGTGGAAGGTATACGGGTCGCGGATAAGGTGACCGGCGAAGAACGGACGCTGGAAATCAACGGACTTTTTGTGGCAATCGGGCAAATGCCGGATAATCGTGCCTTTGCCTCTTTAGTCGAATTGGACGATGGCGGTTATATCCGGGCCCTTGAAGATTGTAAAACTTCAGAAACAGGTATTTTTGCTGCGGGAGACTGCCGGACAAAGACGGTACGCCAGTTGACAACAGCAGCATCAGACGGCGCTGTAGCCGGGCTTGCAGCATGTGAGTACATTAACCGCAATGAATAGAAGGATGCGGGTGATTTTTAAAAATAAATTTTGGAGTTACCAAACTTAAAAAAGTGTAAAATCCGATAAAAAAATGATGCCATACAAGAAAATGGCATCATTTTTTTATCAATGGCTTTTATACGATTGGTTTTTTCCATTTTGTTTTGCAGGCATGACAGGCGCTTGGTGATACCGCCGTACCACCCTGGGAAGTTTCACGAAGCTGTACAGGAAGGGAACGGCCGACCCGGTACATAACTTCAATCGCTTCGTCCACAGGGACAACGCTCTGAATGCCGCTGAGAGCGATCTCAGCGCTGACAAGGGCATTGGATGCGCCCATGGCATTCCGGTTCTGGCATGGAATCTCAACCAGACCGCCGACCGGATCACAGACAAGGCCGAGGATATTAATCAGTGCAAAGGATGCCGCATCCAGACATTGGGATACGGTGCCGCCCATAAGGTGGGTAGCCGCCGCTGCTGCCATAGCACTGGCAGAACCGACTTCGGCCTGGCAGCCGCCTTCGGCCCCGGCAGTTGTGGCGTTCCGGGTGATGAGATAACCCACTGCGGCGGCAGTATAAAGTGACTGAATAATGACCGCGTCCTCAAGGTTGTATTCTTCCTGCATTGCATAGAGAACACCGGGAAGAACACCGGAAGAGCCTGCTGTCGGTGCAGCAACGATAAGGCCCATGGAAGCATTGACTTCAAGGACACCCACAGCATAAGTAATGGCCTTGGAAATCAGAGGCCCGCAGATATTTTTTCCGGATTTTCTGAGGGCATCCAGATGTTTGCTTTCACCGCCGATCATACCGCCCATACCGACAAGATCTTCATTTAAGGCGCGGTGAATGGACTGCTTCATAATTTCATAAGCCCGTTCCATTTTTTGAGTAACTGCAACAGGATCCTGCTCCAGATAGGTGGTCTCGCGAAGGAACATGGCCTGAGAAATAGAGATGTTTTTTTCGGAACATAAATCAAGTAATTGTTTTCCGTTAGTAAAATTCATATGGATTTCCTCCTTCGCTAAATCGCCGGTACAATGGTGGCATCTATGATGGCATCATGGCATATGAGGACATCGACAATGGAGGGAAGAATCGGAGAATCCACTTCAATAATGGCATAAGCGGAATCGCCTTTGGCTTTGCGATAAACCTTCATAAAGGCAATGTTCAGATCGATACCGCTGCAGACGGTAGTAATATAGGCAAGAACGCCCTTGCGGTCTTTGTGGTGGACGATCAGTGTCGGGTAGGTTCCTGTCAGTGCAATATCGACACCGTTCAGACGCCGGATGACAGCGTTGCCGCCGCCGACAGACTCACCCCGGAGTTCGATGGTTCGATTGTTTTCACAATGAAGAATGATATCCACAGTGTTTGGATGGATATCTTTTTCCTCGGTATTTTCTATAAATTCATATTTCAGTCCAGCATCATCCGCCAGGCGGAAGGAATCACGGATACGCTCATCATCCGGGAGAAATCCAAGAATTCCACCAACAAGAGCGCGGTCAGTCCCATGTCCACGATAGGTCCAGGCAAAAGAGCCATAGAGAATAAACGTTACAGACTGAATTTGATTATGCGCCAGTTTTCCGGCCAGATGGGCAATTCTTAAAGCCCCGGCAGTATGGGAGCTGGAGGGCCCGATCATATTTGGGCCGATAATGTCAAACATACTTATGTCGTTCATAAAAAACCTCCTGAATATAAAGGGTTTCTTTATCATTTTTATTACTTCTATGATATACTAAAAACAGGATAATTAAAAGGGGGAATAAATAAATTCCCGGTTTGATAAAATGTCATAAACAGAGGGATAGAAGCATAAATTTGAAACTAGGGGGATTTTATGTATCGTAAAACATTCACAGAACCAAGAAAGTGGGATGAGGAATCACTGGCACTGGCAACAAAAGAAGCATTGGCAGCAGATTTGCTGCTCCGGACATCACGGATTCAGCAATGGAAAAAGACACTGAATCCATGGAACCGGTATTTGATATACAGAGAACGGTATTGGATTGACGTTTTAAATAAAGAATTAAAGCATCGCGCTGAATGGACAGTCGAAGAGTAGACATATTTTGTCAGGGTATCCGAAAGGCTGTTCCGGGAATGAAAGGATAAGAAATATTCAGTCCCGGGACAGCTTTTTCTTGTGTTTTTCTGTGTATTTATTTATAATTAAAATATAGAATAGTGTGAAAAAGATAACGATTAATTGAAAAAATCTGTCAAATAAATGATTACAGGTTTGGTTTCAGGAAGGCGGATGTTATTTTAATTAGGGACTATGAGAAAGCCAATTTTGAAGAAAAAATTTACTGCCGGAGCGAAGAGAAAGAGGAACTGGAAAATTATATCCGGAGAAGGATTGAAGAAATAAAGTAAAAGGAGGTGCTTTCCTGTATGCTTTATGTGTTTTTTGGAATTATGGCGCTTCAAATGCTGTTTCGCATATTTTGCCTGATTATAACGGCTGCAGGTATCGTAGGAATCCTGTTTTATATAAGGCCTCCCAGATCCTGGGGGAAATTGCTTCTGTATAGCACGTATACAACAAAGGAAAAAATAGCAAGGGGTATTTTGGCGGCGGCTGTGATCGTTTTGATGATTCTCAATCTGAGGAATGGTAATTTAATGGGGGAATCCGTAGATATTCGATTGAAACTCAATGGTTGGCTGAGAATGCTTACCATGCTGCTGTTGACGATAAACCTGAGCTTTCCCACACGGATTTTTGAAAATGGATTCCGGGATTATTTGAAGTTTGAGTCCTGGGAAGATGTGATATTCCTAAAGGTTTTTGAGGATAACAGGATCGAGGTCGGTCTGAAAACACCGGGGATTCGGGGAAAGGCCGGTTTTCGGCTGAAACCGGGTGATAAATTACCGGAAGTATGCCGGGAAATAGGAGGTGGCTGATGAAGGGTGAATATAATTATGTAAATGTATTTTTGATAGCTATAAGTATAGCCTATGCGGTCGTTTTGGTGATAAAGTTTTATAGTTACTTTATAAGAAAAAACGTTTCCGGAGGAGTGGTTCGGACGATTAAAACGTTCCGGAGAAGAAAAACGATAGAAATATTATTGTGGAGTGGGATTCTATTTATGGCAGGCGCTATTGTTTGGATTGTCTTATCTCCGGGAATCAGCAGGACGGGAATTATTTTTAGTGCTATATTTTTGGCCGAACTGATGCTTCTGGCTGTTTTAGAAAATTCATCTCAGAAAATATGTGTAAACGGTATTATAACTTCAGCTTCAGTGCTGCCTCAGAAACGCTCTGTTTTGTGGAGTGAAATAAAATCTCTGTCGGAGTCAGGCCGGGGAGACGTTATCCTGCTTGAAGATTCTGGAAAGGCTTCGATGAAGGTGAAAATTTACTGTCGCAGTGAGGATAAAAAAGGACTGGAAAATTATATCCGTAAAAGAATAGCGGAAGTTAAATTAGAAAATTAAATAGATATATGATAGAAATCCACTGTAGCTGGTTGTTCCCTACAGTGGATTTTTGGATTTTAAGAATGAAAAAATAAATTACAAATTTCTGAAGGATCCATTTCCGGATGTTCTTTAATAGCATCTGCAATTGAGATGATAGTTTTCTCGTCTTCACAAAGAAACCGGGCAATGGTATCTGTTGGCATATCTTGTTTAAGATTTTCTTTTACTTGAAAAATAAGTTTTTGAAGTGCACCTTTTTTAATGCCGATTTTTTCATAAGCTTCTTTTAAAATGCGGTCATGATTTTCCTGATTAAAGGATGATAATACCATGGATGTAACCTCCCCTCGATGCTTTAACAGAAAATCTTCCAGAATATGGTTTTTAATACATTCGTTGATGGCAGCAGAAACAGCGGTTTCCAGTGTCTCTCCAGCTTTTAAATGGACGCGGATGGCGTGGATAAATGTGGCATATTCCAGGAGTTTTTGGCACTGCTGCAGGATTTTCTGATTTTTTCCATAATTGATATTTAAGAGAGTCGCTTCAAAATGTAAACAGGAAATTTTCCCGGGGTGTTTGGAAAAGGCATCTGATAAATAGAGTATCTGTCTTTCAGGAACTTCTTCAACTCCGTTATAAAAAATGATATATTGGGGCAGAGGAACGATTTGTTGGACACTGCTGTAAAGATCCAGATGATTCTGTTCAACATAGGCTTCATAATTCCTTGCCAGATAAATCAGTCCCCGAAGTGGCATATTCGGATTAATGGTACTCTGGTGTTCATAGAGATTTAAGGTCTCACTGAGCAAAAAAGAAATGTCATTTTTGTAACTGATATAGATGGCGTCTTCCAGAGTACACAGCATTAAATCTTCTATGTTATTGTAATGGCTGTCGTTAACAGCGTTATACAGATCCAGCAAATCTTTTTTTGTGCTGAAAATCATTCGGAAAAGACTGTCTTTATATTTTCTGTTTACATGTAAATCTTTTTTGTGTGTTTTGGACATATAATTCCTCCTTAATTATACCCTCCGGCTATCCCGTATGTCAATGCTACGCATGGGCGCACTGTGGCAAGGTATGAAATTGAATTAGAAAATGGAAAGTTTATGCGGAAATCGCAAAGATAAATAAGATAACTATAGAGTAACAGGGATTGAAAGAGAGGACAATAATCAAGTGTTGAGAGGATGTGAGAGATTTTGACAAAATAAAGAGAGGAAATATGTATGAAAGAGAAGAGCTGTTTGAATTTAAAAATGTGCAATAAAAAATCCACTGTATCTGGTTGTTCAGTACAGTGGATTTTTAAAATACTCCATCCATTGGATTCTATCCTCCTTATTCATTTAGTATCTATCTGAAACTATTATCTCAAATAGTGTTTTTTTTGATTTTTAAATTACCGTCCCATTGGTTTTTACCTCGATTTCTAAAAATTATTTTTTAGGTTAAGTTTGTATTTCTGGTGGTCCGTCCTCCTTTCTTTTGATGTCTATATAATATCGCATAAAACAGAAAATGTCAATAGAAAATCAGAAAAAATATAAAAAATAATTAAAAAAACAGAAAATATATAATGAAAATTAAAAAAAACAGATGGAAATACAAAAAAGTATCAAAAGACTGATAATATAATGGGGGATACAGCATTGCATAAAAAAATCCGCTGCCAATCGGGAGGATCAGCAACGGAATCTTTTATTTTTTTCTTACAGTAATCCGCCAATCTGCAGGAACAGAGGTGCGAATACTAAAGCGACGATAGTCATTAATTTGATCAGGATATTGATGGATGGTCCGGATGTATCTTTGAATGGGTCACCCACAGTATCACCAACAACAGCGGCTTTATGAGCTTCGCTGCCTTTACCGCCATGGTTTCCGCCTTCAATATACTTCTTGGCGTTATCCCATGCACCGCCGGCATTGGACATGAAAATGGCCATTAATACACCGGTGATAAGAGAACCGACAAGAAGACCTCCAAGGGCTTCAACGCCGAGAAGAACACCAATGAGGATTGGAACAAGAACCGCCATGATACCTGGAACATACATTTCTTTCAGGGATGCCTGAGTGGAAATAGCAACACATGTTGTGTAGTCTGGGCGTTCCGTACCTTTCAGGATGCCTGGTTTTTCACGGAACTGACGGCGAACTTCTTCGATCATCTTGTAAGCGGCTTTGGAAACAGATTCCATAGTCAGAGCGGAGAAGAGGAAGGTCAGCACACCACCGATAAATACACCGATAACAACGCGGGCATCAAGGACGTTGATGGCGCTTAATTCTACGGCTTCAGAGTAGGTTACAAACAGTGCCAGAGCTGTTAAAGCTGCAGAACCGATCGCAAAACCTTTACCCATAGCAGCAGTTGTGTTACCAACAGAGTCCAGCTTGTCTGTGATTTCACGAACGGATTCATCAAGTTCAGACATTTCGGCGATACCGCCGGCATTATCTGCGATAGGACCGTAAGCGTCGATAGCAACAGTGATACCTGTTGTGGAAAGCATACCTACAGCGGCCAGTGCGATACCGTAAAGGCCAACCAGTTCGTAGGATACAAAGATACCAACACAGATCAGCAAAATAGGAACAACGGTAGACTGCATACCTACAGCGAGACCGCTGATGATGGTTGTTGCAGAACCGGTTTCAGACTGCTGAGCAATCTTCTTAACAAAACGATATTCATCGGAGGTATAAATTTCAGTAACGATACCAATCAATACACCAACAAGAAGTCCGGCAATAACTGCCAGGGCAATATTGAAGCCGCCAAACATTGTTTTGCTTAAAACCAGAGTAACAATGATAACAATCGCTGTAGCGCCGTATTCTCCACGTTTCAGAGCGGCATGAGGGTTTGTTGCGTTTCCGGCCTTAACAACGAAGGTTCCGAGGATTGCAGCAACAACACCGGCAGCAGCCAGATATAACGGGAAGAGGACTCCGGTTTCACCATAGTAAGTCAGACCGAGTGTTAATGCAGAGATGATAGAGCCAACATAGGATTCAAATAAGTCGGCGCCCATACCCGCAACGTCACCAACGTTATCACCAACGTTATCGGCGATAACCGCAGGGTTTCTCGGGTCATCTTCAGGAATTCCGGCTTCAACCTTACCAACAAGGTCCGCACCAACGTCTGCAGCTTTGGTGTAAATACCGCCGCCGACACGGGCAAACAGTGCGATAGAAGATGCACCTAAACTGAATCCAAAGAGAATATCAGCGTTTCCTGTAATCACGTAAATAATACTGATACCGAACAGACCGAGACCTACAACTGCAAGGCCCATAACACTACCGCCGGAAAATGCAACGGAAAGAGCTGCATTCATACCGGATTTCATAGCTGCGCTTGTTGTACGTACATTTGCCTTTGTCGCAGCGCCCATTCCGAGATAACCGGAAAGAACAGAGAAAATACTGCCGACAAGGAAGCAGATAGCAGTCATCCAGTTCTGGAGACCAAGACCGATAACAACAAACATTACAGCAACAAAAATAAGGAGCACTTTATATTCTGACATAAGGAAGGCTTTTGCACCTTCAGCAATGGCTCCTGCGATTTCCTGCATGCGGTCATTTCCAGCATCTTTTTTGCCGATAGATGAGGATGTCATAATGGCAAAAAGAAGGGCAATAATACCGATGACAGGAACAATTATTAGGATGTTATCCATAATAATTTCCCCCTTGCTAAAAAAATATGAAATTTTCGGCGTCCATTTTGGGACACCATGCTATCAGCTTAACAGAAAACGTGAAAATATTCAATAATGTAGTAGAAAAAAAACATATTTTATGATAAATTATTTATGAGGTGTTTAATTATGAAAAACATGAAGCGTATATTATTAAAATTGAGCGGAGAGGCTCTTTCCGGGGACAAGGGTTTTGGCTTTGATGAAGCAACATGTCTGGAAGTCGGACGTCAGGTGAAAGAGATTACGGATAAGGGAACCCAGGTGGCCATCGTTATTGGCGGAGGCAACTTCTGGAGAGGACGTAACAGCAGTAAGATTATTGAGCGTACAAAATCAGACCAGATCGGTATGCTCGGCACAGTGATGAACTGTATTTATGTGTCTGAGATTTTCCGTACTCAGGGAATGAAAACCGAAGTATTCACACCATTTACATGTGGTGCCTTTACAAAGCTTTTTTCCAAGGATGAGGCGGTGGATGCCCTTTCGGAAGGGAAAGTTGTATTTTTCGCCGGAGGTACAGGCCATCCTTATTTTTCAACGGATACGGGAACCACGTTACGTGCCATTGAGATTGAAGCCGACGCGATTTTGCTTGCAAAAGCGATTGATGGTGTCTATGACAAAGACCCGAAGGTATATCCGGATGCAGTGAAGTATGATGAAATCAACATTCAGGAAGTGGTTGACAAGCGGCTTCAGGTGGTGGATCTGACGGCTACGATTATGTGTCTTGAGAATAAGATGCCGATGGTTGTTTTCGGGCTCAATGAAAAAGACAGCATTATTGAAACCCTGTACGGGGACTTTAACGGAACTTATGTGACCGTGGATGAATGATAGAAAACTGGGAGGATTTTTTAATTATGGATGAAAGAATTCAGGTATATGAGACAAAAATGAAGAAAACACTGGAAAACCTTGAAAGAGAGTATGTGTCTATCCGCGCAGGACGTGCGAACCCACATGTGCTGGATAAGATTGTTGTTGATTATTATGGAACGCCGACACCCCTTCAGCAGGTAGGAAATATTACTGTACCGGAAGCGCGGGTCATTCTCATTCAGCCTTGGGAATCCAAGCTGATCAAAGCGATTGAAAAAGAGATTATGGCTTCCGATATCGGTATCACACCGAGCAATGACGGTAAGGCGATTCGCCTTGTTTTTCCGGAACTGACAGAAGAACGCCGTAAAGAACTGGCAAAGGATGTTAAGAAAAAAGGTGAGGCTGCCAAAGTTGCTGTCCGCAACATCCGCAGAGATGCCAACGATGCCTTTAAAAAATTAAGTAAAGCCAAAGAGATATCAGAAGATGACATGGCGAATCTGGAAGATGATATTCAGAAGATGACAGATAAGTTCATCACGGAAGTAGACAAAACAGTGGAAGCAAAGACAAAAGAAGTGCTTACGGTTTAAGAAGAATAATTAAATGAAAGTAATACAGAGGGAGGTTGTCGGATTACGGCAGCCTTTTCCTGTTAGTGTATAGGAAGTTAATATATAGGAGAGTTTTATGCAGAGAGAAATTGACGGTGAACTTTTGGAAGTTCCGGAACATGTGGCAATTATTTTGGATGGAAATGGCCGGTGGGCTAAGAAACGGATGATGCCGAGAAATTATGGTCACGCTCAGGGGAGTAAGACGGTTGAACAGATCTGTGAAGATGCCTGGAACCTGGGAATTAAATATCTGACCGTATACGCTTTTTCGACGGAAAACTGGAAACGTCCGGAAAAAGAAGTGAATGCTCTGATGAAATTACTGCGTTCTTATTTGAAGGATTGTATTAAACGGACAACAAAAAATAATATGAGGGTTCGGGTTATTGGTGATAAGACCGGTCTCAGCGAAGATATCCGCCAGGCGATTGAAGAACTGGAGCGGGTATCCTCGGCGAATACGGGGCTGAATTTTACCATTGCGATTAATTATGGAAGCCGGGATGAAATGCGCCGGGCGATGGTAAAGATGGCCGGAGACGTGGCATCGGGCAAGGTGAAGCCGGAAGCAGTTACCGAAGAACTTTTTAACAGCTATCTGGATACATGGGATATACCGGATCCGGATTTACTGATCCGGACCAGCGGAGAACAGCGGCTTTCCAATTTCCTGCTCTGGCAGCTGGCTTATACGGAATTTTTATTTATGGATGTTCTGTGGCCGGACTTTAACCGGAATGAATTAGTCCGTGCCATACGTCAATATAATGGTAGAGAACGTCGTTTTGGCGGCATTTAAGGAGGGATGACCTATGTTTTGGACACGTTTGGCCAGTGGTATTGTTTTGGTCGCCGTGGCAGTGGTTACAATTATTTCCGGGGGAAATATCTGGTTTGGCCTGGTATCCCTGCTGTCCCTGATTGGCCTGATTGAATTATATAAGACGATGGGACTTGAAAAGACCCTCCTTGGTTACGCCGGGTATGGAATGACGGTAATCTACAGCGTCATGCTGCATCAGTCGGTCAGCGAGGCGGCAACGATGGCGATTGTTGTTATGCTTTTGCTGATCAGTGTGGTTTATGTATTTACATTTCCGAGGTTTAAAGCCCATGAAGCGGCGTTTTCCCTATTTGGGTTTGTTTATGTTCCTGTACTGATGCTCTATTTATACCGGATACGTCAGCTTTCGGACGGATTGTTTCTTATTCCGCTGGTATTTTTAAGCGCCTGGGGCAATGATACCTGTGCCTATTGTGTGGGCATGCTGATCGGCAAACACAAAATGACACCAAAGCTCAGCCCTAAGAAGAGTGTGGAAGGACTGATTGGCGGTCTTGTGGGTGCAGCCCTTCTCGGCATGGCTTATGGCGCTCTCTGCGGCAGCCGTCTGCCATCGATGGGAAATGCGGTGCTGGCCTGCGGTATTATTTGCGGTGTGGGCGCAGCCATTGCCGTTGTGGGTGATCTGACAGCATCGGCCATTAAGCGGGATACGGGAATTAAAGATTATGGAAAACTGATTCCAGGCCATGGCGGTGTTCTGGACCGGTTCGACAGTATTTTATTTACAGCGCCGATCGTATATTTTCTTGCGGTCTGTTTTGGCGCGGTGTCCCTGGGAATGTAGCAAAGAGAGGTCATAAAGATGAAAAAGATTTCATTACTGGGTTCTACAGGATCAATAGGAACCCAGACGTTGGATGTGGTGCGTCGTTATTCGGAATCCTTTCAGGTGACCGCATTAGCGGCGGCAGCAAATATTGATAAACTTGAAGCACAGATTCGTGAATTCAAACCGAAAATAGCGGCGGTTTTTGATGAAGATAAAGCCCTTGAACTCAAGCGGCGGACAGCGGATTTATCCGTGGAAGTGGTCAGCGGCATGGAGGGGCTTATGCTGGCGGCGACGGAAGTGTCCTCGGACATTGTGCTGACTGCAGTGGTCGGGATGATCGGCATACGTCCGACAATCGCGGCGATCGAAGCCGGAAAGGATATTGCTCTGGCAAACAAAGAAACGCTGGTGACGGCGGGACATTTAATTATGCCTCTGGCGGCGGAAAAAGGTGTGAAGATCCTGCCTGTAGACAGTGAACATTCTGCGATTTTTCAGTCGATGCAGGGAGAAAATCCACGTCAGATCCATAAAATACTGCTGACCGCTTCCGGCGGGCCTTTCCGGGGAAAAAGTCTGGAAGAGCTTAGGAATGTGCAGGTGGAGGATGCCCTGAAGCATCCAAACTGGGTGATGGGACGGAAAATTACCATCGATTCGGCAACGATGGTGAATAAGGGCCTGGAAGTCATTGAGGCCCGGTGGCTTTTCAATGTGGAGCTGGACCGAATCCAGGTGGTTGTTCATCCGGAAAGCGTGATTCATTCGATGGTTGAATACGATGATTCGGCAGTTATCGGCCAGCTTGGAACACCGGATATGCGTCTGCCGATTCAGTATGCACTTTTTTATCCGGACAGGAAACCCCTTGGGGGCGAATGGCTGGATCTATTTCAGCTGGGGACCATGCATTTTGAAGCGCCGGATTTAAATGTCTTCAAAGGCCTGAAGCTGGCCTATGAAGCTTTGGAGGTCGGAGGTTCTATGACAACGGTATTTAATGCGGCCAATGAACGGGCTGTAGCGAAATTTTTAGACCGTAAAATCGGTTTTCTGGATATCCCGGAAATTATAGGGGAAGCTATGAAAAAACACACTGCGATAAAAGATCCGGATTTGGATGCAATTCTTGAAACAGAAAAGGCAACCTACGAATTTATTGAAAGCAGGTGGTAAATTGGGAATTATTATGGCGCTGATTGTATTCAGTATCGTTATTTTGTTTCACGAACTGGGCCATTTTCTTTTGGCGAAAAAAAATGGCATCGGGGTAACCGAATTTGCCCTTGGCATGGGTCCGACTCTTTTCAGTTTTAAAAGGAAGGAAACGGTATATGCCTTAAAGCTTCTTCCGCTGGGAGGCTCCTGTGCCATGGTCGGTGAGGATACGGATGAGACCGGAGCGAATTCCTTTAATTCCAAAGGACCGTGGCAGCGGTTTTCCGTCATTGTGGCAGGGCCGGTTTTTAATTTTATTATGGC
>DBGCEW010000148.1:0-10207 GCA_048357495.1 Frisingicoccus sp. | reverse complement strand
TCGCCATTCACGAAGCCGGTGATCGTTCCGGCAGCCGTCAGGGCTGCGCCATCGTATACCTTGTTCGCATTCGGTGTTTCCACGGTCAGGACTGCCGGATTAATCTTCACATAAGATTCTTTCACAGTCACTACAGATCCGTTGGTAACTTTTACATATACCGGATATTTACCATCATTTGTTGTGGTTACATCTGTATATGTCGGTATTGTACTGCCGAAGTTTGTACCATCTGTTGAGTATTCAACAACGTCACCTTCAACAATACCATTCACTGCGATTCCATGTGCCTGTCTATCATATATCCCTTCATATGGAGTCAATATAATAGTCTCCGGATCACGGGTCCACTGAGCTACCAGTGTAATACTTTCAACCGCATCGTTTGCTGCCAAAGCGCTATATGCCGTTGATGTATCAACTGCTGTATCGTTATATTTCCAGCCTTTAAAAACATAACCGTCTCTTGTTGGAACAACTTCCGGAAGAAGCCCTGCGTCATTCCATTTGACATCTGTCTTATCTTCAATTTCCGGAGTTCCGCCGTTTGTATCATACTTCACTGTGTAAGTATTCTCCACCCAATTTGCTGTGAATACTAAATGACCTCCGGAACCCTTATCTACGACAACATTTGTGCCGCTGTTATTCGGATTATTAGGTTCTGTCCATCCAGTGAAGGTATAACCGGTTTTAACTGGATTTACTAATGTAAATTCATCTTCGATTGTATATGAAGTTCTGTTTGGATTTTCCGTTCCTGTTCCGCTGGCCCAGCCGGTAATTCCTTCGAGTCCTTCATATCTGATCGTGTACGGTTTTAAGCTTAATGTAAAAGTAATAATGTTTTCTTCATTATTTGAAACTAAATTTGCTATGATGAAACGTTCATTTCTTTCATAGCCGTTTTCATTCAGCCAATCTGCATCGTCCTGCGTTGGATCCACACGGAATTTCGTTGCCGGAGCCTGTGTCCACTCGCTTTCTCTGACAACCGTTCCCTCATAAACATACTGAACTTTGTATTGCAGTTCCGCAGGTGAGGTATAAACAAACATGATAACATTTTCAGAAGCTGCACTCTGTAATGTTAATGTTTTTGCTGAAGCGTCTACTGCATAGCCTTCATAATCACCGCCCAATGCAAGGGCTTTTTCCCGCACAACGCTGTCAACTAACCCACGAACGGTCTTTGGTTCAGCGATATCTCGATATCCATCAGTTGCTGATGCATCCGCTACAACATACCTTACTGTATATTGGGTAAAGAGATGTTTCATCCATTTTGCATGAATTGTAACATCCTGAGTAATTGGTGCATTGATATCAAACGGTTTTAAACCATCTATATCCTCATACCAGCCCAGGAAATCATATCCTTCCTGCTCTGGTGTTGGAATCTCTGCAACTTCACCTTTTTTAACGGTAATACTGCCATCCGCATCTCCATTATGATATACCAGAGTGACATATTTATCCGGAGCTTCCCACTTCGCATATAATGCCAGCCTATTTGCAGGCATTGTTGTGAAATTATAAGGTTCGCCTAAAAGTTCCGCATTATCATACCATCCGGCAAATGTATATTCGCTGTCAAGGCCTTCCGGTCTTTCCGGTGTATAATTATAGGTAGAAGAACTGATATTCGCACCAAATCTTATGTTCGATGCTGTTTTCAGTTGTATACCATTATAGTAATACTCGATTGCGTAGGAATTGCGGTTGTAATAGAAATTGTAAACAGTATTACTGGATCCAGGATAACCACTTGGTCTATCAATTTTTGTGAAACCATAAATGTTTTTTGCACTTAATTCGTTATCGCTCACAAATTCCTGGCAGTACCGTTCCTCTTTTTCATATCCAGAACCGTCTGCTTTCTGGAGCCAGTAGTTAACTGTTTTCTTGGTTCCATCATCCATCCAGTCAGCCTTATATGTCACCTCATGGTCACTATTAGCGTTGCTGACCATATCTGCAGTCACTTCGAAACGTTTGGTTTTATAGTTACCATTCCAGGTATCTAACACCTGTCCATTGCTGCGGGATGTATGTTCTGTCGTCGGCCAAAGCGCTGAAATATCCTGTCCGAGAACAGCCGTTATTTTATATCTGTTGACATTATCATAAGTCTTGCCATCCATGGTAATTGTTCCAGTATTGCCATTCCTATCATTTAAATCAAAGATAAATGTATACTGAATCAAATCATAATAGACGTTAACTACCGTTGAACCATCCGCTTTGATTACAGCACTATCCGTCCCTGCAAATTCGCAATTGGAAATACCACTTCGTTTCGCTGTACCAGTCACTGTAGTTCCTACAATACCGGATGCCGAAGTTGAACTGTCATATACATAATGTGCCGAACCTGTACTGTTATCCCAAACCTGTTTGAAATAGGCGATGGTATAGCCAGCTTCTTTTGCTGTCCATTTCGCATAAACGGTCACATCTTTTTCAAGTGTTACAGATTTTTCTGCAGAAATTGTACAGGCTTCATCTGCATACCATCCACCAAATGTGTATCCCTGTTTCGTTGGCAACGGATTATAGGTGGCTCCCGATGATGTATAACATGCATCGCTATGTGTATGTTCAGTCTTACCGCATGTTTGATTCCACCTTCCCCAATTATTTCCACCGTACCAAGTCCAGCAGCCTACATTTTCGTTCCAAGAGCCATCTCTCGAAGGCTTTTCTGTATGCGTATGCTCTTCTATTCCGCATGTAAGCACAGATTCGCCTGCAGCCTCACTATAAATCTCAACAGTCTCTTCATACTTCCCGCTTTTAGCTGGGATATAGGAACCACCGTTGGTATTGTATCTTACAGTGTAGGTATTTCTTATGTATTCAACAACAACTTCCGTTGAACCATCTGCTTTAATTTCCTGCTGAGTAATCGGTTTTACAGTAAAGCCGGTTTTTTCTTCGGCTGTAACTTCTGTAAGTTCTCCGACTTTACCCTGGGCTGTTGTTTCTGTTTCTGTAAAAGTTTCCCCATCCGGATTTTCGACACGGGTAATTACTTGATAATCCACAGTGGCCGCCGTATAGGTTACAGTCACTTCCACCGCCTCTGCATTTTCATCAAAGGCTGCCGTAAGAACATTCCCATTTACAATAAAATCTGTATTGTCTGCACTCAGTGTATATCCTTCCGGCACATCAGCGACTTCGTAAGAAATTTCATAGCCGCCGCCATCTTTTTCCTGGAACATGATTGTTTCGGAAGCTTTTGCAATGGTACCATCTTCATATACAAAGTTAAATGTTACAGGAAGCTGTCCTGCCGGTACGATTTCAACATCATCAAATGTTCCGATGAAGATTGACCGGCTAAAGCTCCTATTCTTTGGAACAGCTTTCCATCCTTCAGCAACAGCATATGTGATTTCTCCATACCCTTTGTTTTCAGAATCAAAAGCTTCTTTGGAGATACTGCCAATAGATGTTGCATAAATGCCTTCCCGCTGATAAGCCTGTTTGGAAAGGTCATAAACACCATCGACAAAATCTTCTTCCTTTAATGTAACTGTCCGTTCATCGGCATATAAGCCAATGCTCGTTTCCAGTACATGTCGAATCGTAAGCTCGTAACTTTTTTCTTCACTTTCCGTTTCAACAACCGTTTCTTCGATTGTCTCACTTTCAGTTTCTTCTGTTTCTGTTTCTTCTGAAGTTTCAGTTGTCTCTGTTTCGGACGCCTGAGTTTCTTCAGATGGAGGCTCCTCAGATTCCGTTTCCGGAATTTTCTGAGTGTGAATGTTGATTGTAATGTCAGACTTAACTTCGCTGACTTCAAACTCATTAACATCGGTCCGTGATGTCCTATGAATGTTTAAATCAGGATTTGCTGAAATGGTGTCTGCCACATTCACTTCAAACTGATCATTTGCTTCAACGATAAATGTTACCTTGCCTTCGTCCGTCACTTTATAAGTAACTTCCTGGCCATTGACATAAACCTTCGCCGTACCGTTTTCATGAATCTTGAAGTTTACGGTATAAGATGGTGCTTCGGTTTCCTGTTCCGTTGACGGCGCTGTTTCTGCCTGAGTCTCAACAGCAGACTCTGTTGTTTCTTCCGTCGTCCGAACCGTTTCTTCGGTTTCCGGTGCAGCTTCCGTTGTTGCTTCGGTCACTGCCTCTGTAGGCGCCGGTGTTTCTGATTCCGTCTGGCTTTCTGTCTCTGCAGCTGTGGCCGGTTCTGTCTCTGTCACAGATTCTGTTTCCTGATAAGTTTCATCCAGGGCAACAACCGTAAGGACATCGCCGCCAACCATGGAAATTGTCATTAATAATGATAATATCATCGCTGAAATGCGTCTCAATTTGTTCTTCATAGCCTCTCCTCCTTTCCTCTTTTTTACCTTTCTGTTTTGCCCCAAACAGGGCTGAACGGGATTTCGACGGAGAGAAACTGTCGTTTTAATCCCTTACACTTATAAGGACTCAGGATTTCCAAAAAAAGGCTCACTTTTTTGGAAATTTTTTTAATTTTTTTTATTTTTTTAAAAAGAGCTTTTTTGACCCCATTCTCGAAGAAAATTTTTATTGTATTTTGCCTGAAATGTGCTATATAATAAAAGCAAGAGACACTTTATTCAATTTAAATTCACCCTATTGGAGAACCGATTATGAAAAATTTCCGATATTTTAAACTCGTTCAGGCTGCATTTTTTTTCGCGGGTACTTTAATAAGCCTGTTTTACCTGCTTACCTCTGGTATTCTGGAAGAAAATGCCGCTTCAAACCCGCCGGTTTTAATTCTGTGCGGTATTATATGGCTTTTTTGCCTGGCATCCGCCATCTTTATTCTGATTGATCTTCGCTTACTCCAGAAGTATGATGCCGAATATCTTTCATTAAGCAATCTGACCTATAAGGATGAGCTGACAGGCCTGCCAAATCGCACAAGCTGCGATAATATTTTATTTCAGTCCCTTCGCCAGGGAACTTTTAACGACATTGGCTTCGTTTTACTTCATCTGGATAATCTGGAAGATACGAATGAAACCGAGGGATACCTTCAGGGAGACCTGCTTTTGGAAGTCTTTGCCAGACTGTTATCCCAAAGCGGACTTCCCTACGGAAATGTAGTTCGTAACAGTTCGTCAGATTTTGCAATCGTCATAAGCAACGGTAACAAAACCGCACTGGAACAGTTCTCTCTGGACTTAAAAGAACGTATTTCAAACCATAACGAGACTGTGGGCGATCCGATAATTCTTTATTCTGCCTGCATGATCGATAATCACGAAAAACAGTTTCAATCGCCAAGCGAGCTCGTCGGCTATGCCGCTCATAACCTGGAAGAGGTTCTTTAAAATAGCCACAGGCCGCCCTTATTATTGGAGGAATCAGGATGCTGTTGGACCATATGTATATTGCTGCACTGGTTACCCGTATTCAGAACAATGACAGTAATGCCTTTGCAGAACTATACGCACTTACCTATCAAAAAGAATATCATTTTGCCTGTAACTATCTGAAGGATCCGGTTCTGGCTCAGGATGCTCTGCAGGAGACCTACATACGGGCATACAGGAACATCGCCCGTCTCAAAGAGGCCAAACTTTTCGTTTCATGGCTTCATTCGATCAATTTCCGGGTCTGTTACACGATGCTCGAAAAACGAAAGCAGTCCATGGAGGATTTGGGCGAATAATCCTACCACGATCTTGTCGATTCAAATCCGTCCAACGATCCCGAATCCCAGACGATTCAGCAGAGCGAGGCCTTTGAAATGCAGGGCTATCTTCAAAAGCTGCCTTCCAAAGAACGTCAGGCAATTACAATGCGTTATATAAACCAAATGAATCTGGAAGATATCTCCAGAGCGATGGACTGCTCTCTGAGCTCCGTAAAGCGCTATCTCGTCAACGGCCGAAAGGTTATGAAAAATTATCTGAATGAAAGGAGGCTATGACATGGCACATGATAAGAATGATGACAAATATTACTTAAGTTCGGAAGATGCCCAGCCTATCCTTGATGATATTCTCCGAAGCTGCCATCTTGTCCCGAACTCTTTGCCGTTGGATGTGCTTGAAGCAAATGCGAAAACAACCCTGGCCGCTTTCCGATGCATTCGAATTTTATGTATAGTATCTGTTTTTTTATGTTTCATTCTACCCGTTTTGCTTTTAAAACCATCCCTGGAGTTTTCCCCGGCCTTTGCCTCCGGAGAACGGACCCTTTTCGAATTTACCGTCCATTCACTGCTTCCTATGAAATCTGTTGAAGCAACATTAAACGGTCATGCCCTTCCGGTCAATGAAGTGGGAAATAATACCTATCGAATCGATATCGATGCATCCGGTGAACTGACAGTCACCGCTGTTTCTATGAATAATCAGTCCTACACCTCTTCCGTACAGGTATCACCCCTCCACCTGAAACCGGAGATCACGGAGAGTCACCTGGAAGGGGATGCCATTGTGATTCAATTAAAAGAAGGTTCTTATCCGATTGATTTTTCAAACATTTATGCCGTGTCCCTGACCGGTGAAAGAGTCGATCCGATTGCTGTTGATGAAGCTGCCCGGACGGTGACTTTCGACTATCCGGCGGAGGCATTAAACATTTACATCTACGACATTCGAGGTTCTTCAATCGTTGCTGTCCTGAATGTCTTTCATTCAAAAGGAGCGTCAGGCAATGTTTTTCCATATGAGTAGACCAGGCTTTACCGCCCTGTGTCTGATTTTCAGCATTTTATTCACCGGCTGTTCCGGAAAGGCTTCCTCCTATGAAATATCCGATGTTCAGGGAAGCCGGGATAACCATTCCGTTGTTCTTGTTCCGGCAGCCGATGGTATTTACACCAACGGCAATGATGTCGTCTCTCTGGATACCTCCCATACAGATGAAGGTTATCTCATGGTCAACTATCACGGCTCCAATCCGAAGGTTAAGCTTCAGTTAACGCCCCCGGATGGAACGACCTACACTTATACTCTTCATGGCGGATATGAGACCTTTCCTCTGACCGGCGGCAGCGGTGTATATAGTTTGAAGGTTTTTGAAAACGTTACAGACAACCAATATTCGCTGGCCTTTGGGGCAGATATTGACGTTGCCATTCTCAATGAATTCGGGCCTTATCTGTACCCGAACCAGTATGTCAGCTTTTCTCCCGGTAATTTGTCCATACAAAGAGGGGAAGAACTGGCATTTTCTGCAAACAGCGATTTGGATGTTGTCACTGCCGTTTACAATTATATTACAACCCATGTATCCTATGATAAGGAAAAAGCAGCCTCTGTGGAATCCGGTTACCTTCCGGTTCCGGATGAAACTCTGAATTCGGGAAAGGGCATCTGTTTCGATTATGCGGCCCTCATGGCAACCATGCTTCGTTCCCAGCGGATTCCAACCCGTCTGGAGGTCGGCTATGCCGGTACGGCCTATCATGCCTGGATCAGCGTCTATATCACAGATGTGGGCTGGCTCAACGGTATTATTGAATTTGACGGCACCTCCTGGAAAATGGTGGACCCCACATTGGGCGCCAGCAATAAGGGGGATAAAGAAATCAAACGTTTTATCGGCGACGGAAGCAACTATACAACCAAATATATTTACTGACTATTACTGAAAAGAGGGTTCTCATGTATTTAACAAATAATGAACTGGCCGCTTTTTTTGAACAGATGGCCATGATTCTCCATTCCGGCATCTCTCCGATCGAAGGGATTGCCATTATGAAAGATGACGCCTATACACGTGAGGGCGGCATTCTTCTCCAGAAAATTTATGAAGGCATTGAAGAAAGCGGCAGTCTCTATACTTCTCTTTCCGAATCCGGCGTATTCCCGTCCTATGCCCTGCAGCTGATTCACATCGGCGAAGAGACCGGTCATCTTGAAAATGTCATGTCTTCCCTGTCCGGATATTATCAGCGGGAAGAAGAGGTGAAGCAAAACATCAAAAGCGCCGTATCCTATCCTTTGATTATGCTTGGTATGATGTTCATCATTATCCTTATTTTAATTATGAAAGTCCTTCCGATGTTTAATCAGGTATTTGTCCAGCTCGGCGGTGAGATGAGCGGATTTTCTCTGGTTCTGATGAATATCGGAACCACTTTAAGCAACTATTCCTTTGTTTTTATTGTGATCCTGCTGCTCATTGCCGCAGCGCTGCTTTATTTCAATTTTTCCCCTTCAGGTATCCGTGCCCGCGGCAAAGCGGCGGCTCATTTTTTCCTGACCCGGGAACTGATTGAAAAAATGGCGGTCAGCAAATTTGCTGCCGGAATGTCACTGACTCTGGGAAGCGGTCTGAATGCGATCGAAAGTCTTCAAATGGCGGAGCAGCTCATCAGCCATCCGGTGATCAAACAGCGGATTCAGGCCTGCCAGAATTCCATGAATGACGGCATTGATTTTTCCGAAGCCCTGTCGGAATCCGGTATTTTCTCCGGCATCTATTCAAAGATGGCTTCCATCGGCTATAAAACCGGCGCTCTGGACATATTGATGGAAAAAATATCCATCCAGTATGAAGATGAGATCAACCAGCGGATGAACCGCCTGATCAGTATTTTGGAGCCTACCCTCGTTGCCGTATTATCGGTGATCGTGGGCCTGATTTTATTGTCCGTCATGCTTCCTCTGCTTGGCATTATGACAAATATCGGATAAAGGAGTCCTGCATATGAACCGTTTTGTAAAATCCTCAGAAATCCGGTACCGGTTTCATTCCTTTATTCTTCCGATAATTATTTTCTTTCTTCTTATCGGTCTGTTTTTGTCTGGAATATCCGGTATTTCCGAAAGCTCTGACCGTGAAACCTATAAAAGTCTCCAGACGGCTCTGAACCGAAGCGTTGTTCACTGCTATGCCATCGAGGGCAGATACCCTCCAAGTCTCCGATATCTGGAAGAACATTATGGGATTACTTATGATAAAAATAAATATTTTGTTGATTACCAACCCATCGCATCGAATATGATGCCTGATATTACAATTATTTCACTGGAGGCCGATGAATGAACGTTCAGAAACAATATAGCCATATGTTTGATTTTGTATTTATTCTGGCGCTGTTCTGCGTATTTTCAGCCTCGGCTTTTCTCGCAGTCGTTATCGGCGCCAATGTCTATAAAACGACAACCGAAAATATGGACACCAATTATACGAGCCGTACAGCCTCTGCCTACATTACGGAAAAAATCCGGCACAACGATACCGCAGGCGCTGTAGATCTGACAACCATTGACGATACCCTCTGCCTGACACTGGAAAAAATCGTCAATGATATCAGCTATACGACCTATATTTATCATTATGACGGAAATCTCATGGAGCTTTTTATAAAAACCTCCGACACCCCTCTCCTTTCCTCCGGCGAATCCATTCTTCCGGTGAAGGATTTTTCCGCCGAGAAGGTAAGTCCATCCCTCTATTCACTGACGGTAAAAGATATGGAAGACAGAGACCATTCTTTTTATATTTCCCTTCAAAGTGATGACGGAAAGAAGGTGTCTGAATGAGAGCCAAATCCCGTACCACTCTTTTCCTTATGGAAATGATTATGGCCGTTTTCTTTTTTGCCGTGACCTCCGCCATATGTGCCCAGGTTTTTGCTAAAGCCCATTCCGTCAGTATTCACACAACGGAATTAAATGAAGCCATTGTTCATGCAGAGAGTATGGCAGAAATTTTCCGAAGCGGGGAAGGAACCACCGACGTTCCTTCAGAGCTTTTTTATGACGCCCACTGGAAGGACTGCAGCAAAGAAGCCTCTGCCTATAAACTCATCCTCCGGCAGGAGGATGAAGCCGATCTCCGCAAAGCCCATATTTCTGTCGTCAAACAGATTTCCGGAGAGACCATCTATTCCATGGATGTCTACAATCATCCGAGACTGGAGGCCGCCTATGAATAAAAAACATCCGATGGCATTTAACCTTGGGACATCTTCGATTCTGGTCGTCTTTGTTCTTCTCTGCCTGGCAACCTTTGCCGCCCTCTCCCTGGTCAGCGCCAATGCCGACTACCGTCTGAGCGCTGCACTGGCTGACCGGACGACCGCTTACTATGAAGCTTCCAACAGGGCTGAAATAAAACTGGCGGATATCGACGCCCGGCTGGCAGCCATTTATTCCGAAACCTCTTCCGAAGAAGATTATTTCTCCCGGGTCCGCGAAGAGCTTCAGACCGATGCGTATTCTTCTCTTTCCTGGGATGA
>DBGCEW010000147.1:0-5227 GCA_048357495.1 Frisingicoccus sp. | reverse complement strand
TTCCTGTATATTGGCGAAATGACGTTCGTAATCCGAAAAAACAACGTGGTTTTCATTGTCAAGGCAGGCTATTTTTACCGTTGTAGAGCCGATGTCAATTCCCAATCTATATGTATTATTCATCGAATTCCTCCTATAAGATATCTCAATATCCTTGTCGAATGTATTATAGTACAATTGATGTGAAAACTCAACCTTCTTTGCACCATTCGAAATGAAATGAATAGATTAAATAAAAAACAGGTGTTTTTATGAATTATTTTGTGCGGCGTCAGGATGATGAATATGGCAAATGCGACGGTATGTTGCATGAGATTAAAGAAAGAGACAGCTTGTATAAAGTGTCACGGCTTTATGGAATTTCAATGGAAGATTTAATGGAAAAAAATCCCACAGTAGATGTTTATAATCTGACGATTGGTGATAAACTATGTATACCGGTGAAACATATTCCTTACATTATTCAGGAAGGAGATACTCTGGATTGGCTTCTTGAGCATTTTAATATAGATTATAGCAGGTTCAGAAAAGCAAATCCTCAGATGACACCTTTAAAAATGGAGGAAAACAGCGTTGTTTATATTCCGGAAAGCCGCGAAATGGACGGAAACAACCGGGGAAGTGCCGGTTGACAAAAATCTGACCATTTACTATAATAAAACTAATTATTAAATAGGATTGGATTGAAAAAAGGGGCAGCTTTTTTGCGGCAGCCCCTTTAATATTCAAAGAGAGGTTTTTAAATGTCATTATTAGATAAGCTGGAACGTAAATTTGGTAAATATGCGATTCACGACCTGATGCGGTATATTATTATTTTATATGTTGTCGGGTTGATTTTGCGCTATGCAACACCGGGGGTCTATGAAGCCTGGTTTATGCTGGACGCAAGTAAGATTCTTCAGGGACAGATATGGCGTATTTTTACGTTTTTACTGCAGTCTCCGAATAACAGTCTGCTGTTTTTTATTATTACGCTTTATTTTTATTATATGATCGGCAGTGTTCTTGAACGGACCTGGGGCAGTTTCCGCTTTAATGTATACTATTTTACAGGGGTGCTCGGTACGGTTTTGGCGGCAATTTTGACCTATCTGATTACCGGAAGGGTTTATTATCTGGATACAACCTTTATTAATGTATCATTGTTTTTAGCCTTTGCTTTTGAATATCCGGATATGGAAGTCCTTTTTATGTTTCTTATTCCGGTAAAAATGAAGTGGATGGCCTATTTGTCGATGATCGTCTATGCGATCGACTTTATTCAGGGAAATATGGGGACACGCATTGCGATTCTTGTATCCCTGCTTAACTTTGTTCTGTATTTTTCATCGATTGTTAAGAGAAAGGGATATTCACCGAAACAGGTACATCGGAAGATGGCCTATAATAAATCGGTGAATCAGGCCCGCAAGGCGAATATTCACCATAAGTGTGCGGTTTGCGGACGTACGGAGGCAGATGATGAAAATCTGGAATTCCGTTACTGTTCCAGGTGTAATGGCAATTATGAATATTGCCAGGACCATTTATTTACCCATCAGCATATAAAGTAATACAGGTGATTTTATGATTTGGTATAAAAAGCTTTATTTGGGGGAATCCATTAAACAGGCCCGGTGGGTGAAGTATAAGATTTCCTATGGAAAAAAAACAAAGGGATATTATTGCATCACTCTTTCGGAACACGGGAAAAACCTTCTGGATATTTATCCGTCCCGGCTGCTGTGCAGTGATGGCTTTCAAAGTGATGATCTCTGTATCATCGGGGTGGCCTCGGATAAAAAAGAAGCTTTTGATGTTGTGAGAAATATTATCGAAGATGTGTATGTCCATACCCGTAATTTTGATATAAAAGGATATCTGGGCATTCGGATATAGAGGTGTTGGTGTGTTACATATCATTCTGTTGATTTTAAAAATATTCGGATTCATTTTGCTTGGGATACTGGTCTTGCTTTTGACGATTCTGCTGATGGGGTTGTTCGTTCCTTTCAGATATCGTCTGTCGGGGGCGTTTTACGGACGCCCGGAGGCAGATGTGAAGCTGCAGTGGCTTTTTGGCGCACTGAGGATTGGTATATCCCTTCGCGGAAAAGATTTTTCGGGAAAAGCGTCTTTCTTGTGGCTGAAACTTTTTGATACATCTGAAGGTGAAGAGGCTGAAAAGGAAGAGCCGCTGGCGGATACCGATGCCTGTCTTTTGATGGAAGAAGAGGATATCTTTAGTGATCCTCTGGAGAAAAGGGCGGATGCTGCAGAAATCAGAACTTCCGATAGCTGCAGAGTATCTGAAACCGACAGCGAAATAAAAGAACTTCCTGTGGCGAAACTCCCGGATGATAACAGAACAGAGGCATCGGTGAAGGCGGAGACGCCGAAACAGGAATTTTCAGAAGGGATCCGTGAAAAGAGAGCAGGAATTTGGAAAACGGAAAACACAGTCCCTCCGAAGACCTCTCGTAACCGGAAGACGGACTTTTTTGAAAAGATTTCCCATAAAATCCGTCAGATCAGAGAGCTTTTTGAGAAACTTAGTCATAAAAAAGATCTGGCAGAGCGGTTCTGGAATGCGTCATGTACGCAAAATAGTATGGTATTTATAAAAAGGGCGATTCTATCTTTGATATGGCATATAAAACCCAAAAAGCTTTCAGGAAATATTCTTTTTGGCATGGACAGACCTTCAGATACAGGGAGAATCCTGGGAGGTGTATGTGCATTTTATTCCCTTTGGGGAGGAAATCTGGAAATTGTGCCGGATTTTGAGAAACAGGTTTTTGAAGGGGAACTTTCAGTGCAAGGGTCTGTCCGGCTTTATATTTTTGTTTATTGGGCTCTTCGGGGGCTTTTGAATAAAGATTTAAGAAAACTTATCAAATATATTAAGCATATGAAGAATAAGGAGGAAACCTTATGGCAGTAAATACATTCAGCACATCGATTCAGGCGTTATTTGACGGAATGAATGGCATACTTTCAACTAAATCCGTAGTCGGTGAGCCGATAACGGTCAATGATACGATCATTATTCCTTTAATGGATGTAAGTTTTGGTATGGGAGCCGGTTCAACTTTTTCGGAAGGTAAGAAAAAGGATGGTGCCGGCGGCGGTATTGGCTGTAATATGGATCCGGCAGCAGTGCTTGTTATTCGCGGGGATACGGTAAAATTAATTCCTGTGGAAAGCCATCAGTCTGCATTTATGAAGCTGATCGATATGGTACCGGATATTATGGATCGGTTTACCAAAGGCGATCCGATGGATGATGAAAAAGTAGCCGAACAGGTGAATACCATCATTGAAGATAAATAGCACGTTTTTCGAATAAACAGCATAGGATATATAGACCGGAAATATGGAGCGATGCTTATGAAACGCATTATAGGATTTATAATGTTCTGGATAGCTGTGGGCATGACGATTATGATGTTCATTGATTCAGCACTTTTAAGTATCTGTCTCATTCTCTTTTGTCTGGTTTTAAGCTATAATTTCTTCTGCTGCAAATAATAAAATACAAAAGACAGGGTGAAAATATGAGTGTATCAAAAATAAATTTTAATGACAATCAGGAAGCATATATCCTGGTTGAACCAATCAGCGAGATTGATAGAACGGATTTTAAAACTTATCTGGATTTGGACAGCCCGTCCTTTCTGCCGTGTGAGTTTGAAAATGATAAAGCTTTTACATTGTATTACCATTATGGAAACCGTATCACATTAAAACAGTTTTTATCCCGTGTGGTGAACCGGGCAGATGTGACAGGATTTTTAAAATCCCTCACAAAGGTTTATATGGATGCGGAGAATCATCATTTGAAAACAGAGCATATTCTTCTTGGAATTAACAGCATCTTTTATAATGAAGAAACACAACAGGTTTCCTGTGTTTATGTTCCGGTGGTGGATGGTGTGCTTCCGGTGAGACCATTGCGTCTTTTCTTAAAAGAAATGCTCGTTAATATGGTCTATAGTGAAGATGAAGATATGGCCTGGCTTGGAAATATTATTCGATATATCAGCCGCAACAGAAATCTTTCATACAATGACTTTTATGAATTTTTGCAGACTCAGGAGGAAGGGGCCGGAGAACCTGAGACGAATGAAAAGGCAGGATGGGAAACAAAAATAGTTGACGGGATATCCCAAACATCAGAAATTCCGGCAGAAGCACCGGAGACGGAGGCGACTTTCGGAACGGAACCTGAAGTTAAAAGCCGCGGACTGGAAAATCATGAAGAAGAGGATGAATTGGAAGATTTAAAGTCTGTTCTTGAAAGTATTCCGGCGGCGGAAAGTGTCAGTGCTCTGAAGGCGGATACCTCAGAAATGGAACTTTCATCCGTTGTGGAAGAGGTTTCCGAAACAGAGATGGAGAGAGAGGATAAGGCGGAAGCTGAACAGGAAGTGGAGGCGTCAGAAGAAACGGATGAGTTCCTGGAGAATATTCAGAGTCCTTCTGTGGAAGGTATGCTTGTGCGATGTTCAAAACATGAGGCTTATCTGCTGAATCAGGAGAAAATTCGTATCGGCAAGTCTGTGGAGGCGGAAATTCATATCAGTGATAATCCGGCGGTGAGCCGTATTCATGCGGTTATCCTTTGTTTGGGGGATACGTTTCGTATTCGGGATAATGAATCTACAAATCATACCTTTGTGAATGGTATTTTACTGAAGGACAATCAGGAAAAAATCCTGACTCCGGGAGACCGGATTCTTCTTGGAAACGAGGAATTTGTATTTAAAATCCGGTAAATATAAAAAGCACAGCGGTAAATAATGAACCGGCCACCAAAAGTCAGATCAGGAATCTAACGACAGGGAGGCCGGTTCATCTTACGTTGTGTTTTTTATTTTTCAGGGAATTCCTGCAGAATGAAAAAAGGCAGTCCTTATCGACTGCCTTCAACATTTCAATTAAGCGCGTTCAACTGCACCGGATCTTAAGCAAGAAGTACAAACATAAATCTTCTTTGGAGTTCCGTTATCGTTTACTTTAACTTTCTTAATGTTAGATTTCCACATTTTATTGCTTCTTCTATGTGAATGAGACACTTTGATACCAAAGTGTGAAGCCTTTTCACAAACTGCACATTTTGCCATTGCCTGCCACCTCCTTAAAAGATGATTTTAACCCTACAGGTTTACAACAAATCAATTCTAACAGATATTTTCCACAATTGCAAGTAAAGATTTATAAATAATGTCAAAATAAATATTTT
>DBGCEW010000146.1:0-6980 GCA_048357495.1 Frisingicoccus sp. | reverse complement strand
AAAATCCGTAACGATTACCGGGGAACTTTTGCGCCGGGGCAAGGTGGTTGCCGTCCATAATCAAAACCTGGACGATGCCGATCAGACAATAACGGTGACAGCGATGACCATCGACACGGCAGCGGCGGATGCAGCAGATGGTGATAAAATTTTGAATTTCGGAGAGGATACAACCCGAATGACAGTGATGGATGAAATTGTTTATGAGGGCTTTATCCCGGGACGCAGGTATAACGTTGTCACGGAACTTGTCGAAACAGTGACAGGCAGTCCGGTCATGAATGAAGGTATACCGGTATCCTGTGAGACAGAATTTATTCCTGAAATGAAAAATGGAAGATTTCAGGTGGATATCTCTTTGGATGTCCGTGGTTATGAAAATAAACAGATGACGGTTTTCCAGACTGTATACGATTCAGAGGGAAGGGTGATTGCAGAGCATAAAGCTCTGGATGACAGGGATCAGACCCTGGAAGTCCGGAAAATCCGGATAGAAACGTCGGCCTCAGATAAAGCGGACGGCGATAAAAGCCTTGTATCCGAAGGGGAAGTCATTATTTTAGATACCGTATCTTATGAAAATTTAATACCTGGAAGAACATATACGGTGGAAGGAATACTTATTGATAAATCAACAGGAAAGGAATTCATGATTGACGGGAAAACAGTTACCGGAAAAGCGGTATTTATGCCTGAAGCAGCAGAGGGCTGGGTAGATGTTCAATTTGTATTCAATGCCTCGGGCCTGGGGAATAGAGCGGTGGTTGTTTTTGAAAAATTATTTAATGCCGAAGGTGCCTTGACCGCAGTACATGAGGATATTCATGATAAGGAACAGACCGTGAATTTTGAAATGCCGGCGAAGCCGGAGATTCCTGAAACCGGAGATGGCCGTCCGGTAATATGGATTCTTGGAATCGGAGGTGTATCTTTGGTGGTGCTGCTGGCTTTTGGTTTTTGTTTGGGAAAAAAGAAGCCACGGTAGTTTTTTGAAGGTGATACAAGAACAAAGTGTATTTTCCGGAAAGCAAAGAACCGCAGACTCTTTATCCAAGAGTTTGCGGTTCTTTAAACTAATGCAGTTGACGGGACTTGAACCCGTACCCAGTTAACCCGGACTAGATCCTTAGTCTAGCGCGTATGCCAATTCCGCCACAACTGCGTTTCGTTTCTTGGTTGCTCAAGCAACAATAGGAATAATATCATAGGTTATTTAGAAATGCAAGAGTTTTTTTGAAAAAAATTAAAAAATTTTAAAAATAGTCAAAATTCGATTTTTTCATCATGAAAAAGCCAATGACACAAATAGGAATCCAGAAGGATAGCAGCACCGCAAAGGGGGAAAAATAACAGGGCAAACGGCAGACATATCTGACCAAGGAGGTTCAGAGGAAGACCGGAGTAATCCCACACATTCCAGCCGAAATACAGATTGACGATACATCCGGTAAAAAATTCGATCATAAGGGCGGCACCCCACACGGCGAAGGTTTGTTTTAGGAAAACCGCATTCCCGCGGTGGATTCTGTTTTGATGGTTGGCATAAAGAAAAATGAATCCTCCGGCGATGAGCATAGTCCAGTGGGAATAACCCCGGAATAAAATTTCTATCATATAATAAAGGCTTCCGCCCAAAATAAATAAAAGTGTATATTTATATAGAGAATGAAGTATTTTGTTCATGAAATCACCTTCTTATCTCTTAGAATGGGGATTTCTGAAGAAAATATGAGAGGGGAATGTTTCCAGAGATATCCGGGAGATTTTCACCAAGTCTTTTATTCTGGACCGAAATAGTGTATAATATAAAAATTAGTATGGAGATTGGAGGAAAACTATATGAAGAAGATAATGAAATTATTGGTTGTGATCAGTATTGTCTGTTTATCAATGACAGCTCTGGCTGCCTGTGGGAAAAAGAATACAGAGAAGGAATCCGTGGGAAAGGTGGTTGTTGACGAGACAAAATCCACAACTGCGAGTACGAAGGCTTCGGAATCAGAATCTGTTGAACCGGAAACAAAGCCGGCCTTTGAGGAAACAAAGCCGGAGGTCAGTGTTTCTGTACCGGAGGAACTGGACAGTATGCGTCCGATTCTTTTAGGCCTTTGTAAAACAATGGCCGGAGGAAATGCCTACGACAGTTCAGACAGTGAATTTTTCTGGAACAGTATTTATGCGGCAATTAACGGAAACAGCTGGCTGCATCCGGATATCAGTCTTTCCGATGACGGCAGCGGCTATCAGGTACCGAGAGAGGTGATGTCCGAATATGCCGAAGCAATGTTCGCCGGAAACAGCGCCCTTTCGGAAATTCCGGCTTCTGTTGGCGGGATTGAATATGTTGTGGATACGGACTGTTATATGATTTACAGCTCTGAGGGCTATGCGGGAAGCATGGATTTTACAGAAATCCAGGAAACAGATAATGGATATATAGTGAATGTTGCGTTTACGACAAAAAGCGGCAGCGTGGAGACCCATGAATTTGTTTTGACCAGCGGCGGCTATGGAGCATTTCCATGTTCTGTAAACAGCGTTGAATAATTTTTGGGCGGAGGAATTTTATTTATGAAAAAAATATTGCGCACCGCAGTGATCACCATTGTTTTTGCGCTGATTTCTTTTTATTTTATCCTTCCGGCACTGAATTTCCGTTCGCCAGCTTTTTATAGCTGGCTGCTTGAGGTGGCGGTGATTTATGTGATTGCATCCCTTATTGGAACTTTTTCCGTATCGGATTTAAGAAACCGGACAGTCGATTTTAAATTTTTAAAGACAAATGCCAAAGTAGGTCTTCTGATCATTGCCTTGTCTGTTGTTGTACTGGGACTTGGACAGGTGGCATCCCATCAGTTTTTCCATGCTTCGGCATATCAGTCGATGATGCCTGTGGAAAACCGGGAATTTTCTGAGGATATCACTCAGATTTCCATGAACGATGTGCCAATTGTTGACAGGGATTCTGCGGTTCAGCTGGGTAACCGTAAAATTGGTGAGCTGGTGAATCTTATTTCCCAGTTTGAGGTGGATGAAAGCGCCTATTCCTATACCCAGATAAACTATCAGGGAGTGCCGACCCGGGTGGCGCCCCTTCAGTATGGAAATGTCATTAAGTGGTTCAATAATCAGTCCAATGGCATTCCCGGATATATTTCTGTGGATATGACGACCCAGGATGTGGAACTGATCCAACTGGAGCAGGGGATTAAGTATTCTCCGGGAGAATATTTCTTCCGGGATCTGGACAGACATCTCCGGTTTAAATATCCGACAAAGATTTTTGAGGATTATTCCTTTGAAGTTAATGATGATGGCAAACCTTACTGGATTTGTCCGGTCATTGACTATACGATAGGATTTTTCGGAGGCCGGGATGTAAAGGGTGTCGTTATGGTTGACGCCTGTACAGGCGATTCTCAGTATTATGATATCAGTGAAGTGCCGGAATGGGTGGACAGAGCCTATTCTGCAGATATTATCAATGAGCAGATTAATTACTGGGGAAAATATAAAAATGGATTTATTAATACCATCATTGGACAGAAGGATGTCTGCGTAACATCCGGCGGCTATAATTATCTGGCCCTGGAAGATGACGTATGGCTGTATACCGGACTGACCTCCGTTGGAAATGATGCGTCGAATATTGGTCTGGTCCTTGTAAACATGCGTACCAAAGAAGCCCATTATTATATTGTGTCCGGCGCTACGGAATATTCTGCTATGGCTTCAGCGGAAGGTCAGGTTCAGAACCTGGCGTATAAGGCGACTTTCCCGGTATTATTAAATATCGGCGGACAGCCAACCTACCTTGTATCCCTGAAAGATAATGCGGGTCTGGTAAAGAAATTTGCCTTTGTTAATGTGGAGAAATACCAGCAGGTGGCTATCGGTGATACGCTGAACGATGCCTATACGGCCTATGCCAAGCAATTGTCCTCCGGACAGATCGTTGATGCCAGTACCCTTGAGGAGATTCAGGGCGAGGTTCTCAGCGTGAATACAGCAGTTAAGGACGGAAATACCTATTTCTATATTCAGATAAGCGGTTCTTCCAAAGTATTTATGGCATCCATTCAGTTGAATGATGTTCTGGCTGTTGTTGCGCCGGGAGATAAAGTAACTATCGGTTATATGGATTCAGAGTCTGAATTCATTATGATGAACAGTATTGAGAAGAAGTAGAGGTGTCATGAAAAAAGGAGACATTATACTCGTCTGCATTGTTCTTGCCCTTGGCATTGCCGGTTTTTTTATGATAAAATACATGAATCGGGAAAATGGAGGGACGCTCACGGTCACTGTTGGCGGAGAAGTGTATGAAACCTATGATTTAAGTAAAGATCAGGAGGTTTCACTGGATATGGAAGGATGGCATAACCGATTTGAAATCCGTGACGGGAGCGTTTCGATGATTGAAGCGGACTGTCCGGATCAGTATTGTGTGAACCATGCGCCGATAGATAAAGTCAACGAGACGATTGTCTGTCTTCCACACCGGGTGGTTCTTGAGATTACCGGAGGCAGTGAAGAAAGAGATGTGGATGCTTAGAGGATAAATTATGTCAAAAAAGGTTGCGATGGCCGGGATGTTTACCGCCCTGGCAATGATATTCAGCTATATAGAAGTTTTAATACCGATAAGTCTTGGGGTTCCCGGAATAAAACTGGGGCTTGCCAATCTGGTCGTGGTGGTTTCCCTGTATACGATGGGAGCGCCTATGGCTCTGGCGGTATCGATGATACGTATATTACTCGTGTCGGTGACCTTTGGGAATCTGGCGGCCATGCTTTATAGTCTGGCCGGCGGGCTGCTGAGCTTCGGAGGCATGTTGCTTCTGAAAAAAATACCGAAATTTTCTATTGTCGGTGTCAGTGTGGCCGGAGGGATTCTTCATAATGCGGGTCAGCTGGCGGTAGCCATGGCTGTGGTGGAAAATATACACCTTTTGTCTTATATGCCGCTGCTGATGATTTCGGGTACAGTGACAGGGATGCTCATCGGTATTGTATCCGCTCAGATGATCCCAAGACTCGACAAAGTGATAAAATCCTGATTGGGATTAATATAGAATATTTAAAATGAGGAGTAGATAAGGATGGATAAGAAAGTCAGAACACGATTTGCACCAAGTCCTACAGGACGGATGCATGTGGGGAATTTGCGGACAGCGCTGTATGCGTATCTGATTGCAAAACACGAAGACGGAGATTTTCTTTTAAGAATTGAAGATACAGACCAGGAACGTCTGGTAGAGGGTGCGGTGGATATTATTTACCGGACCATGGAAAAAACAGGTCTGCTTCATGATGAAGGACCGGATAAAGACGGTGGCTGCGGCCCTTATGTCCAGAGTGAACGCCGGGCAGCCGGTATCTATATGGAGTATGCAAAAAAGCTGATTGAAAAAGGCGAAGCCTATTATTGCTTCTGCGATAAAGAGCGTCTTGAGAGCCTGAAACAGGAAGTGGCCGGCAAAGAAATCATGGTTTATGACAAGCATTGTCTGAGCCTTTCCAAAGAAGAAATTGAAGAAAAACTGGCAGCGGGAATTCCTTATGTAATTCGCCAGAATAACCCGACAGAGGGAACAACAACCTTCTGTGATGAAATTTACGGAGATATTACAGTGGATAATTCCGAACTGGATGACATGGTCCTTATAAAGTCCGACGGTTATCCGACCTATAATTTTGCGAATGTTGTGGACGACCATTTAATGGGGATTACCCATGTGGTTCGCGGAAATGAATATTTATCTTCATCGCCGAAATATAACCGTCTTTATGAAGCCTTTGGATGGGAAGTGCCTGTCTATGTACACTGTCCGCTGATTACTGACGAAGAACATAAAAAATTAAGTAAGCGGAGCGGACATTCTTCCTTTGAAGATTTAATTGAACAGGGATTTTTAACGGAAGCTGTTGTCAATTATGTGGCGCTTCTCGGATGGAGTCCGGAAGATAACCGGGAAATTTTCAGCCTGGAGGAACTGGTAAAGGCATTTGATTACCGTCATATGAGCAAGTCTCCGGCGGTGTTTGATATGACCAAACTGAAATGGATGAACGGCGAATATATCAAGGCAATGGATTTCGATGCTTTTTATGACAGAGCGCTTCCATATATTAAAGAGACGATTCACAGAGATGTGGATACGAAAAAAATTGCAGAGATGGTAAAATCCAGAATCGAAGTATTTCCGGATATTCCGGCGCTGATTGATTTCTTTGAAGCGGTTCCGGAATACGATGCGGCCATGTATACACATAAAAAAATGAAAACAAATGCCGAGACGTCCCTTTCAGTTCTGAAGGAAATTCTTCCGGTGCTGGAAAGCCAGGAAGATTACAGCAATGATGCTTTGTATGGATGCCTTGTGGAATTTGTTAAAGAAAAAGGCTATAAAAACGGGTACGTGATGTGGCCGATCCGTACGGCAGTTTCCGGTAAACAGATGACGCCTGCCGGAGCGACAGAGATTATGGAAGTGATTGGTAAGGAAGAATCTCTGATAAGAATTAAAAATGCCATTGAAAAGCTGGAAGCATGTCAGTAGACGCTGCCCAGAAACAGGCAATTGAACATCATAAGGGACCGATGCTTGTTCTGGCCGGTCCCGGGTCTGGAAAGACCCTTGTAATTACCCGGAGAACCCGGTGGCTGATTCAGCAGGCCGGGGTGGCTCCGGGTAATATTCTTGTGGTTACTTTTACCCGGGCGGCAGCAGGGAAAATGCGAAGCCGGTTCGACCGTTTGATGGATGGCCGCCATCTTCCGGTAAGCTTTGGAACCTTTCATGCGATTTTTTTTACGATATTAAAATACGCTTATAAATATAAAGTGGAAAATATTCTTTCTGAAGATGAAAAATACGGGATTCTCAGGGATATTATGCATCAGATTGATGTGGAGATGGATGATGAGAAAGATTTCGTTATGGATATTGCCGGAGAAATCAGCCGGGTCAAAGGGG
>DBGCEW010000145.1:0-5752 GCA_048357495.1 Frisingicoccus sp. | reverse complement strand
CATCTGCATATTTTTCAGCCGTTGCTGTGCCGATATCCAGTCCCATCATATCCGCCGGAATTGCATCGGAAGAAACAACGCTTACAGGGATTTCAGCATCGATCGGATCCGGGAAATCCTTAGTAATGGTTGTATCAATTGGAAGATACAGATTCTTTCCGAGTTTTTCAGCTTTTTCCATCATTTCTTTGCAGTAATCAATTTTAGAATCATCCACAAGAGATGTACCGATTTCATAGCCCTTTGCCTTCAGGAATGTATAAGCCATACCGCCACCGATAATGAGCGTATCGCATTTTTCCAGAAGATTGGAGATAACATTCAGTTTATCCGCTACTTTGGCACCGCCGAGAATCGCAACAAACGGACGTACCGGTGTGTTTACAGCATTCCCAAGGAAATCGATTTCTTTCTGCATGAGATAGCCCACTGCACAGGTATCCACATATTCAGTGACACCAACGTTGGAGCAGTGTGCACGGTGTGCAGTTCCGAAAGCGTCATTAACGAAAACGTCACATAAAGAAGCCAGTTCTTTACTGAAAGCCTCGCCGTTTTTTGTTTCTTCGATGCGGTAACGTGTATTTTCAAGAAGAATCACATCACCGTCTTTCATCGCTTCTACAGCCGCTCTGGCATTCGCTCCCACAACTTCGTTATCTGCGGCAAATTTTACGTCCTGACCAAGAAGTTCACTTAATTTGACAGCGACCGGCGCCAGAGACAGTTCCGGTTTCGGTTCACCCTTTGGCTTTCCGAGATGAGAACATAAAATAACCTTTCCGCCGTCACCCGCTAATTTTTTAATTGTCGGAAGTGCTGCTGTCAGACGGTTAATATCCGTAATGACGCCGTCTTTCAGCGGTACGTTAAAATCAAAACGGCAAAGTACGCGTTTACCCTTTACATTAATATCGTCTACAGATTTTTTATTTAATCCCATAGTATCCATCCTCCATCATATATTCATATAAAGAGGTCCGGTCCCTCTGAGACCGGACCTCTGCAGGTCTTTACTGAATTGAATTATGCTAATTCAGAGAAATATTTAATTGTACGAACCATCTGGCTTGTGTAACTGTTTTCATTATCATACCAGGACACAACCTGAACTTCGTATAAATCATCAGCAATCTGGCAAACCATTGTCTGGGTTGCATCAAATAAAGAACCGTAGTTCATACCAACGATATCGGAAGATACGATTTCGTCTGTATTGTAACCAAAGGATTCATTGGCTGCTGCTTTCATTGCTGCATTAATATCTTCTTTTGTTACGCCGGCTTTTTTAACAACGGCTGTTAAAATTGTTGTAGATCCTGTTGGTGTCGGTACACGCTGTGCAGAACCGATTAATTTACCGTTCAGTTCAGGAATAACAAGACCGATTGCTTTTGCAGCACCTGTAGAGTTTGGAACGATATTCACAGCGGCTGCACGGGAACGTCTCAGGTCGCCCTTTCTCTGAGGTCCGTCAAGTGTCATCTGATCGCCTGTGTACGCGTGGATCGTACACATGATACCGGACTGAATCGGTGCATATTTATTCAGAGCATCTGCCATCGGTGCCAGACAGTTTGTGGTACAGGAAGCTGCCGAGATAATTGTATCTTCTGCTTTCAGAGTTTCATGGTTCGTATTATAAACAATTGTCGGCAGATCATTTCCTGCAGGTGCGGAAATAACAACTTTACGGGCGCCGGCATTAATATGTGCCTGTGCTTTTTCTTTTGATGTATAGAATCCGGAACATTCCAGAACAACGTCAACTTTTAATTCCCCCCATGGACAGTTGTTTGCATCCGGAAATGCATAGATACGGATTTCTTTACCATCTACGGTAATGGAATCCTCTCCGGCACTTACTTTATCTGCCAGAGCATATCTTCCCTGTGATGAATCATATTTTAATAAATGGGCTAACATAGCAGGGCTTGTCAGGTCATTGATAGCCACAACTTCGTAGCCTTCTGCCCCAAACATCTGACGGAATGCCAGACGACCAATACGTCCAAATCCATTAATTGCTACTCTTACTGCCATAATTAAGTTCCTCCTCAAAGATAATTTTACTGTTGTACTTTATCATTACAACTTATGAACAATTCTATTCTACCCAATAATAAAATAAAATTCAAGTATATTTAATCATTATTATTTGACATCTGTAAATAACATGCCTATATTTAATTATAAGAAACACATATAATCTCAAGGAGGTTTTTTATGATTACAAGCGACATACATATGCATTCTTCATTTTCCTCAGATTCTGACACCCCTATGGAAGCCATGATCCGGGCTGCCATCGGCAAAGGTCTGAAAACCATCTGCTTTACAGAGCATTTAGATTATGAATATCCTTCAGATACGGGGGAAGTGATGTTTCAGGTAAATTTTGATGCCTATACGGAAAAATTATTTGAATTAAAAGAAATCTATAAAAAAGACATTGAAGTGCTTTACGGTATCGAATTCGGTCTCATTCCCCATCTGGCAGACCGCTATGAAGCCATTGCCCGTACCTATGATTTCGATTTTATTATCGGTTCATCCCATCTGATCGGTGCGCCATGGTACAAAAAAGACATTGAATTTATTCATCAGCACGGATACGCCCCGGAAAATATGCGTCACGGTGATCCCTACGAAAAGGAATTCTGGGAAGGCCGCAGTGTGGATGCTGTATGCGAAGCTTACTTCGGAACAATTGCCGATAATATCCGGGCCTACAGCAATTTTGATACCTATGCCCATATTGATTATGTTATCCGCTACGCTCCGGAAAAAAACAAAGATTATACTTATAAAAAATACGCCGGCATTCTGGATGAGGCTTTAAAAGCCATTATCGATCAGAACCTTGCGCTGGAAATCAACACGGCAGGCTATAAATACGGTCTTGGACAGCCAAATCCACAGGCAGATATTCTAAAACGTTACCGGGAACTGGGCGGTGAAAAAATCACGATCGGCGCTGACGGACATAAGCCGGAACATATCGCCTATGATTTTAAAAAAGCCGAAGACCTTTTGACCGGCCTCGGCTTTAAGTATTATACGATATTTAAAAAACGGCTTCCTGTGATGCTTCCACTCTGACTCTGGTTTTCAGAAATTCATAGGCTTCCGCCGCTGTGGCAAACCGGTATGGATTTGTATAGAAAATATCCACCAGACCAAAGGTCACCTGACCAAGCAGGTACCATCCGAAAAAGGATAAATCCAGTACAAACAGTTCCCATTTATATCCCCGGGTCATCTGACTGCTCAGGCTCAGTGCATCCCGTGTGGATATCCCCGGATTTTCAGCCAGAATATATTCGACCATGCTGTACTCATAGGCTTTGATCATCCCCGGAATAACCAGAAGAAATGACCATAAAATAACAGAAAGCTCCCGCCGGAACATGGTTTTGACCACCGGCCAGAAATCATTTCGGTTAAAAGCAAAGGCCAGTTCACCGATACCGGTTTTTACTGTCCGGTTTCTGTAAAAGAAACTGGACAGCCCCACCCGGATCGGATTTATAATAAACAGGCTTAATGCCAGACGGATAAGGATAATCGCCATTAAAAGCATCAGCCCCGTTCCGCTGTTTATAATTCCGTAAAAAACACCTTTTCCGCTCTGGGCATAGGTAAAACGTTCTGTATACTCTTCAAGCAGCGGAACATCGAATTCTTTCCGGTAAACATTTCCGCTGTTCTCCTCGATCTGACCATAAACAGCCGAATCTGAATTTGAACTGCTGGCTGTTCCTGCAGTTCCCGAAAACTGCAGCAACAGAAAAATAACACAGGCAAGTACCGCTGTCCAATAATACCGCCGCATGCAGCCCTTCGCCTGCTGCTTCAGCATCGCCCGATTCCATCTCTGCATCCGTATCCCTCCCATCTTTTATCTGCAGACCTTGTCGATAATTCCGCCGCCAACAACATATTCTCCGTCATACATGACCAGAGCCTGTCCCGGCGTAATTGCCCGCTGGGGTTCATCAAATTCACAGATCAGATGTCCATCCTCCGTCATATAGACCGAAGCCGGCGCTCCCTGATGCGCATAGCGTACCTTTGCCTGTACCCGGATCTTTTTCCCCGGTTCAGGTTCCGGTATGGACATCCAGTTGACCTGAGAAGCTTCCAGCGCCCGGTCAAAGACATCCCCATTCTCACCGATAACCACTTCATTGGTCTCCGGACGGATTTCTGTGACAAACACCGGGTGCCCCATAGACAGATTCAGTCCCTTGCGCTGACCGATCGTGTAATGGGTAATGCCTTCATGCCTTCCCAGAACTTTTCCGTCTTTGTCAACAAAATTTCCTTTCGGCAGTTTTTCTCCCGTATAATCATAGAGAAACGCCTGATAATTCCCGTCCGGTATAAAACAGATGTCCTGGCTGTCCGGTTTTGAAGCAACCAGAAGTCCCATTTCCTCTGCCATCTGACGGATTTCTTCTTTGGTATAATCTCCAACCGGCATCAGTGTTCTGGAAAGCTGTTCCTGGGTAAGATTATACAATGCATAGGTCTGATCTTTTCTGGAAGGCGCCTTTTTTAACGTATACCGCCCATTCGGAAGCTGTACGACGTTGGCATAGTGCCCCGTAGCGATATAATCGCCTCCGATAGACAGGGCCCGGTGAAGAAGAGCCTCCCACTTCACATAACGGTTGCATCGTATACATGGATTTGGCGTCCTTCCCTGAAAATATTCCTGGACAAAATCATCCATCACCCATTCTTTAAATTCCTTTTTAAAATTCATTACATAATAAGGAATATCCAACTGTCCGGCCACCCGCCGGGCATCATCAACAGCGCTCAGTCCGCAGCATCCGCCGTTTTCCTCCTGGATTGCCGTCGCTTCATCCTGCCAGATCTGCATTGTCACACCGATAACATCATATCCCTGTTTCTTTAACAGCATGGCAGCAACCGATGAATCCACGCCGCCGGACATTCCGACAATTACTTTTTTACTTGCCATGGATTAATAATCTTCTTCCTCTTCTTCTTCACTGATATCGGATTTCGGTTTGGATAAGCCTTCAATCTTAATACCATTTTTTTCTGCATAGTCCCAAAGCGCGGCATGAATCGCTTCTTCTGCTAAAAGTGAACAGTGTACTTTCACCGCCGGCAGTCCATCCAGAGCTTCCATTACCGCCTTGTTTGTTACTTCAAGAGCCTGATGAATAGTCTTTCCCTTAACAAGCTCTGTAGCCATACTGCTTGTCGCTACTGCAGCGCCGCAGCCGAAGGTTTTGAATTTCACATCCTGAATCACCTGATTTTCATCAATGTCAAAATAAATACGCATAATGTCTCCGCATTTTGCATTTCCTACGGTACCTACACCACTGGCATTTTCAATTTCTCCTACATTTCTCGGATTCTGAAAATGATCCATTACTTTTTCACTGTACATATCAATTCCTCCTGTTTATTCCTATTAATTCTTCTTAATAAAGTCTTCGTATAACGGGGACATGGCTCTGAGACGTTCAACAATTCCTTTAACACTGTCTACCACATAGTCCATCTCTTCTTTTGTGTTGTCTTCCCCCAGCGTCAGTCTCAGAGAACCGTGGGCAATTTCATGGGGAAGTCCGATTGCCAGCAATACATGGGAAGGATCCAATGAACCGGAGGTACATGCCGAACCGCTGGAACCGCAGATTCCGGCCATATCCAGCATAATTAAAAGGGACTCGCCTTCGATAAACTGGAAACTGAAGTTTGCATT
>DBGCEW010000144.1:0-3665 GCA_048357495.1 Frisingicoccus sp. | reverse complement strand
TTTTTTATGAAGTCGGTTACCGTCTGGGACTGGATTCGGATGGTTATTATAATTCGGAATACGGTATCCAGCGTCTGCGGAAATATATGTCCCTCTTTGGTCTTGACCGCACTTCCGGTATTGAACTGGAAGAACTGGAACCGACCATGTCGGATATGGACCCGGTGCTTTCAGCCATCGGACAGGCTCGGAACAGCTATACACCATCTCAGATTGCCAGATATCTGACTACGATTGCCAGCAAAGGAAATCTGTACAGCCTTTCGATTCTTGATAAATTAACAGATTCAAAGGAGCAGTTGATTGAAGATTATGCTCCAGAGATTCTTGAACATATAGAATTAAAATCATCAACCTGGAACTCTATTTTTTCAGGTATGTATAAAGTTATCGGGAACTCTTCATTCTTATCCATTTTTTCAGATTTAAGTGTGGAAGTTGCCGGTAAATCAGGTACCGCTCAGGAAAATGCACTGCGTCCCGATCATGGACTTTTCGTATGTTTTGCGCCTTACGATGACCCTGAAATTACTGTAACCGTTGTACTGCCTTATGGCTATGGCTCTTACAATTCAGGCAGCGTGGCAAAAAATATGCTGTCCTATGTATTCCACGAAAATGAAGCAACCGATGGAAAACGTCAGGCCGCTGAAGTCGATGGAACTACGGTTTCTGACTAGCTGAAAATACAAATGATAATCTAAAACAAAAAATGGGATATCATTGGAGGAATCAGTATGAGCGAAGTCATCGTTATCACATCAGGAAAAGGCGGCGTTGGGAAAACAACATCAACAGCAAACATCGGCATGGGCCTTGCCCAGATGGACAAGAAAGTGGTTATGATCGATACAGATATCGGTCTCCGGAATCTGGATGTTATTCTTGGTCTTGAAAATAGGATTATCTACAATCTGGTAGATGTTATTGAGGGAACCTGCCGTCTGAAGCAGGCCCTCATCCGGGATAAACGCTATCCAAACCTTTTTTTGCTGCCATCCGCCCAGACGCGGGATAAAAGCAGTGTTTCACCGGAGCAGATGAAAAAGCTTGTGGAACAGATGAAAGAAGACTTTGATTACATCATTCTTGACTGTCCGGCAGGTATTGAACAGGGCTTTCAGAATGCCATTGCCGCTGCCGACAGAGCTTTAATTGTAACAACACCGGAAGTTGCTGCTATCCGGGATGCCGACCGCATTATCGGTCTGATGGAGTCCCGCCAGATGGGACGCATGGATCTGATTGTCAACCGGCTGCGCTTCGATATGATCCGAAGCGGTGAAATGATGTCTCTTGACGATATCATGGATATTCTTTCCATAAATATTATCGGTGCCGTACCGGACGATGAAAATGTCGTCGTCTCCACTAATCAGGGAGAACCCCTTGTGGGCCGAAATACCATGGCCGGACAGGCCTATGGCAATATATGTATGCGCCTGACAGGTGAAAATATCCCTCTGATGGTCAATCGGTATCAGACCGGATGGTTTCACCGCCTGACACGATTCCTTGTGAGAGGGTAGGTGATCGGAATGAAATGGTTTTTTGGATTCCGTAAAAAAAGGAAAAAAGGTTCCGGGGCTATTGCCAAGCAGCGGTTAAAAACTCTGCTGATTTCAGACCGCGCAGACTGTTCCGCCGATTTTATTAGCGGAATTAAGGGAGATATCGGCCTGACGCTTTCAAAATATATGGAAGTGGATACCGACCATATGGAAGTAAACATTATCCAGAATCCAGCCAGGGCCCGAAATGATGAAACAATGGTCCTGATCGCACGTATTCCTTTCAAAGAAATAAATAAGGTGATTTGTTAATGAACTTATACGAAGATAAATTTCGCTTCTTAAATTACAACTTAAAAAAATATAACTGGCGCCTGCTTTTACTCGTCATTATTGCTACAGTCCTCGGACTTTTTGTCATTGAAAGTGCTGCAGACGGATATGCCAGAAAGCAGTTTATTGGCTTAATTGCCGGATTGGCTGCCCTGATGATTGTATCCTTTATTGATTATAATTTTATTCTGAAATTCTATTGGCCGATTTATTTTCTGGCAGTGATCATGCTGGTGGCCGTACTGTTTTTCGGTGTGAATGTCAATGGTGCCCGCCGGTGGTTTTCCCTTGGATCCTTCGGAACTATCCAGCCCAGTGAGTTCACAAAAATTATGATGATTATCGTACTTACACAGCTTATTCTGAATCATCGCGGACAAATCAGTCAGTTAAAAACACTTCTGATGATTGGCATTATCTATATGGTTCCGGTATTTTTAATTTATAAAGAACCAAATATGTCAACAACTTTAGTATATATATTTATTTTTACAATGATGATATTCTGTGGCGGATTAAGCTATAAATTTATCGGAAGGGTTTTCCTTTTCGCTGTGCCTGTTCTCGGCTTTCTGGCCTGGTATATTCAGCAGCCTTTCCAGATTTTACTTCATGGATATCAGTTAAACCGTATCCTTGCATTCCTGAATCCATCGGAATATCAGCAGACAACGGCAAATCAGCAGTATAATTCGGTTATGGCCATAGGCTCAGGGATGATTACCGGAAAGGGACTGAATAACAATACCTTTACTTCGGTCAAAGGCGGTAATTTTATTTCCGAACAGCAGACAGACTTTATTTTTTCTGTCATCGGTGAAGAACTTGGCTTTATCGGAAGCTGCTTCACGATACTATTAATTGCATGTATTGTCTATGAATGTCTGAAAGTGGCAAAAAATGCCTCAAATATGGGTGGAAGACTTATCGCATCGGGTATTGCCTCCATGATTGCTTTCCAGTCATTTGTAAATATTGGCGTGGCAACCAACTTACTTCCGAATACCGGTCTGCCATTGCCTTTTATCAGCTATGGTTTAAGTGCCCTGCTTGCCAATATGGTAGGCATCGGTATTGTTATCAATATTGATTTGCAGAAAGGCAGGAGATAAAGATATGAATATAGGACTTGTTGCACATGAAAGCAAAAAAAAATTAATGCAGAATTTCTGCATTGCTTACCGCGGAATATTGTCCAAGCATGAGCTTTTTGCCACGGGCACAACCGGGCGTCTGATTGAAGAAGTCACTAATCTTACGGTACACAAATATCTGGCCGGAACCCTTGGCGGCGAGCAGCAAATGGGTGCTCAGATTGAAAACAACGACATTGACCTTGTTATTTTTTTAAGAGAACCGGCACAGACAACCGGCATTACAGAGATTTATAACCTGATTCGTCTATGTGATAACCATAATATTCCTCTGGCCACAAATCTGGCAACTGCAGAACTTATGGTAAAGGCTTTGGATCGGGGCGACCTCGACTGGCGCGAATTATATAAATAACAGATAAAGACAGGATGATAATTTTATGAAAAAACTGGAAACAGGCATTATATGCCTTCTTGCGATAGGTATGCTGACCGGATGTTCCTCCTCGGGAGAGCTTATAAAATCCTATTCGGATACAGCGCTGAATACCAAAAGTCTGATTATCTCCACGGATACAGAGGACAATCATGATTTTTTTGCCAAAGATCTGGCTGTTTTTCCAAAAAGCAGTACGGTAAGTCTTGCAAAAAGTGAAATCACAGAGGAATCCGCAGCGGAAACCGATGAAGAATCCGAAAGTGAAACTTTAGAAGATACAGAGTCCGA
>DBGCEW010000143.1:0-10809 GCA_048357495.1 Frisingicoccus sp. | reverse complement strand
AGGCACCAGATCAAGCTGACGCTGCTGGAAAAGGATATGGAGAAATTCACTGGTCATACTTGCTTTATCCAGCATCAGAATCGGATATCCCAGCAGTTCTTCCAGTTCCAGCCGTTTGTTTTTCAGATGGCCGAAATGCTCATTGGCAATAAATACATCATGAAATTCCCGAACCTTGCGGATATGGCTGATCGTATTCATCCGGGGATTTGGAAAATTTGTAACCACCAGGTCTACCTGCTCATTTTCCAGAAGATCTACACAGCGGGACGAGGTGGCATTGGTCACTTTAATGTGGACATTCGGAAAGTGTTCATGAAATTCTTTCAGATAAGGAACGAGGAAATAGCGGCAGATCGTATCGCTGGCGCCGATGCGGAGCTGGCCGCCGCCGAGGACTTTCACATCCATAATCTGATTTTCCCCCCGGATAATCAGGTTGATCGCCGGTTCAATATGTTTGAAAAGAATTTCTCCCTCCGGTGTCATCTTTACCCGCTTCGTATTACGGATAAAAAGGGGCTGTTCCAGCTTCTTTTCAAGGGCTTTGATCGACTGACTAACTGCGGACTGGGAAATAAACAGTTTTTTTGATGCCTCAGAAAAACTCAGTGTTTTGGCAACATAATAAAAGACTTTATAGAGCTCGTAATTGATATCCATAGGTTCCTCCATTTATAAATCAATTTAATCAAACATAGAAGTTCTGCTTATATACTAATCATATTAACATAGAAATTTTAAATAGTAAATCAGATTTTAGAGGGGATGGCCATGGAGAGATTCGGGCCATTTTTTATTTTTCGGGAAAGCTATAATTTTCTAAAAAGTATTTTATATGATTTTCTTTGCTGTGATAGGTGATGCCATAGTCCTTTGGCTCAGAATCAATGATTGGAATGGCTGCGAGGTCCTTCAGGGCTGCGGGGATGTAATACCCGGGAAGAACAGAGACTCCGTAACCGCATTGGGCCATGAGAATGCTTACGGCATCATTTTCACAGATAATGTCGGCATGGGCCTGGCTATGGAGAGCCAGATATTCCTGCAAAATATTTCCCGAATGAAAGGGAATAAACCGTGGGTGCAGGGTGATCAGACAATAGTTCTTCAGGTCTTCCAGAGCAAGCTCTGTTTTGTGAGACAGGGGGTGGCCGGCGGGAACAATGGCATAATGCCTGTAGGCGGCTATCTTTTTAAAATAACAGGGTTTCATATCTTTCATTGTATCCCGGCTGGAAATGACAAGATCCAATTGTCTGTTTTCAAACAGATGGCGCAGATTGAAAGCATCGTTAACGAAAATCTGGCAATGGATATGGGGAAATTCCTGATGCATTTTTGTTAAACATCCGGCCAGGCTGTCCAGTTCGTAGTTACTGGAGCAGCCTATTTTAAAAAGGGTGATGTTTTGATCGGTGATATGCTTCAGGTGCTTTTGGGAAACGATAATTTTTTCGAAAATTTCTTTTGCATCTTTATAAAAAATATTTCCGGCATCGGTTAACCGGACGATGCGTGAAGTCCGAAAGAAAAGTTTTGTTTGAAGTTCATCTTCCAGGCATTTGATATGGTGGGTTACAGTTGGCACAGAGAGATAGAGATCTTCTGCCGCCTTTGTAAAATTGAGACGGTCCGCCACGAATAAGAAACATTTTAATTGCTGTGTGTTCATAAAACTTCCTCCGGATTTTTTTCTTTTATCATATCTTGAAATTTACAAAAATTCAATAATTATTAGAAAATATCTAATGGAGTTTCTTGATTTGAAATTCTCTTTTGAATAAAGTTGTGTTAGACTTCTGAGTGTCAAAAAAGCAAATACAGAAAGGAAGATTGAATGAATCGTATGATATATACTATTGGACGCCAGTTTGGCAGCGGCGGAAGAAATATTGGAAAATATATTGCCGAGAAGGAGAATATTCCCTTCTATGATAAAGAACTGCTTGAAGAAGCAGCAAAGGAAAGCGGGATTTCTGAAAAGTATTTTGAAGATTATGATGAAAAGATTAAAAAACATTTTTTTCAGGTAATGCCTGTGGGAACCTATTCGGAAAGTTCGATGCCCTTTGTACATAAGGTGATTTTGGCCCAATTCGATGCCATACGAAAGCTTGCGAAAAAAGGACCCTGTGTATTTGTGGGTCGTTGTGCAGATTATATTTTGCGTGAGAGACCGGATGTGGTCCGCATATTTATTCGGGGGGATATTGAAACACGGAAAAAAAGAGCGGTTTTACAATATGGTGTTCCGGAAAATAAAGTTGAACAAGTTCTCCGGGATACGGACCGGAGCAGAGCGGAGTATTATACATATTATACGGGTAATCCATGGAACGGTATTGAGACCTATGATTTAATTCTCAATAGCTCCCGACTGGAAGATGCTGCTGCGGCCGATGTGATTATCCGTTATGCCAAAGCCATGAAGGGGGAATTACTATGATAAAAAAGCTGGCACGTTCTGTCCGGGAATATAAGAAAGACTGTATGCTTACGCCGGTTTGTGTGATCATTGAGGTAATCATGGAAATTCTGATCCCTTTGCTGATGGCCCGGATGATTGATACAGGAATCTCGGGCGGTGACGGGCATACTCTGAAGGTTCTCGGTATGATACTGATAGTTATCGTGTTTATCGGTTTGATGGCAGGTATTTTCTCCGGGATATTTTCGGCCAGCGCCTCTGCGGGCGTTGCCAGAAATCTGAGACAGGATATGTATGACCATATACAGAATTATTCCTTTGCGAATATCGATAAATTTTCCACATCGAGTATAGTTACTCGTCTGACAACAGATATCACCAATGTGCAGACGGCGTTTATGATGATCATCCGGGTTGCGGTCCGGGCGCCCTTTATGCTGGTGTTTTCTCTGATCGCGGCATTTAGTGTTAATACAAAACTTTCACTGATGTTTTTGATCGCAATTCCTGTACTGGGTATTGGGCTTTATTTGATCGTACATTTGTCCCATCCTTATTTTGAAAAAGTATTTTCAATTTATGATACTTTAAACGGCGTGGTACAGGAAAATCTGGCCGGAATCCGGGTTGTAAAATCTTTTGTCAGAGAGGACTATGAAAAACAGAAATTTGGAAAGGTTTCCCGGAAAATTTATAAAGTGTTCCGTAAGGCGGAAGGGATTGTGGCCTTTAACATGCCGCTGATGCAGTTTGTCGTCTATGCCTGTTTGCTGCTTTTAAGCTGGTTTGGGGCAAGGATGATCGTATTGAGCGGAGCATCCCGGATGACTACCGGAGAGCTGACCAGTATGATTGCCTATGCCATGAGTATTCTGAACTGTTTAATGATGTTATCCATGGTGCTTGTAATGATGAATATGGCCAGGGCATCTGCAGAGCGTATTGTCGAGATTCTGGATGAAAAAAGCACGATTTCCAGCAAGGAAGACGGGGTGAGATCCGTTGCAAATGGGGAAATTATTTTTGAACATGTGGGATTCAGTTATGTGGATAAGCGGGAAAAAGAATGTATTCATGATTTGAACCTTAAGATTCCTTCCGGATCCACATTGGGGATTATCGGAGGAACGGGCAGCGGAAAAAGTTCTATGGTCCAGCTGATCCCACGGCTTTACGATGTCACCGAAGGTGTGGTGAAAGTGGGCGGTGTGGATGTAAAGGATTATGAACTGAATACCCTCAGGGATCAGGTTGCCATGGTACTGCAGAAGAACGAACTTTTTTCCGGAACAATTAAGGAAAATCTCCGTTGGGGGAACAGTGAAGCATCCGATGAGGAAATCCGGCATGCCTGCCGGCTCGCACAGGCAGATTCCTTTGTGGAAACCTTCCCGGACCAATACGATACATATATTGAACAGGGAGGAACGAATGTATCCGGAGGGCAGAAGCAGAGGCTTTGTATAGCCAGAGCCCTTCTGAAAAAGCCAAAGATACTGATTCTGGACGATTCGACCAGTGCGGTGGATACAAAAACCGATGCTTTGATACGAAAAGCTTTTCGTGAGGAAATTCCGGATACGACAAAGATTATTATTGCACAGCGCATATCCTCTGTACAGGATGCGGATAAGATTATTGTGATGTCCGGCGGGAAAATAGACGGCTGCGGAACCCACGGGGAGCTGCTCGAAAATAACCGCATATACAGAGAAATTTATGAATCACAGATGAAGGGAGATGAAGATCATGAATCATAAGGGAAAAATATGGAATACATGGAAACGTCTGCTTTCTTACATTATAGGCCGGCATAAGGTGCTGTTTGGTGCAGTTGTAGTCTGCATTCTTGTCAGTTCCTGCACAACGGTTGTCAGTTCTCTGTTCCTGGAAGTTTTAATTGATGATTTTATTACTCCCATGCTTGGAGGTCACGGACCTGATTTTGAAGCGCTGCTTCAGGCGCTGCTGTTTATTGCCTGCGTTTATGTATGTGGTGTGATCTGCAGTTATTTATATAACCGGTTTATGGTCCGGATATCTCAGGGAACCTTAAAAGAGATTCGGGATGATATGTTTAATCATATGCAGCAGATGCCTATCCGTTATTTCGATACGCATACCCATGGTGATATTATGAGCCATTATACCAACGATACCGATACTCTGCGCCAGTTTATTTCACAGTCCCTGCCACAGTTGATCTCTTCTGTGATAACCATTGTTGTTATTTTAATTTCGATGATTGTGAGCAGTATTCCGCTGACGCTTCTTGTGCTGCTGTTTACGGCGATTATGATATTTGTAACACAGAAGGCAGGCGGTGCCAGCGCGCGATATTTTATCCGCCAGCAGGAAAGCATCGGAAATGTTACCGGATATATCGAGGAAATGATCAATGGACAGAAGGTGATTAAGGTATTCTGCCATGAAGAAACGGCTAAAAAGCAGTTTGCAAAGAAAAATGATGATTTATGCGGGAATACAATCCGGGCAAACAGATACGGAAATATACTGATGCCGGTCATCATGCAGTTGGGAAATCTTCAGTATGTACTGTTGGCCTTTATTGGCGGTTTGATGGCTCTTGGCGGCCATGGCGGCATTACCGTCGGGTTGATCGTTGCTTTTCTGAACCTTTCCAAAACATTTTGTATGCCGATTTCCCAGATTTCCCAGCAAATCAGTATGATGGCTATGGCGCTGGCCGGAGCAGAACGTATTTTTGAACTGATTGATGAGGCGGTCGAGACGGATCAAGGCTATGTGACTCTGGTGCGGGCAGCTTATGACAAAAATCATGAATTGAAGGCGTGCAGCGGCCGTGACGGAATCTGGGCATGGAAATATCCTCATGGAGATGGAACAATTACCTATACGCCTCTGGAGGGAGATATCCAGTTCAAGGATGTGGATTTTGGGTACAGCAGAAAGAAAACAGTCCTCCATCATATAAATATTGATGCAAAATCCGGGCAGAAAATTGCTTTTGTCGGCGCGACAGGCGCCGGAAAGACGACCATTACAAACTTAATCAATCGGTTTTATGATATTACAAACGGGAATATCTGTTATGATGGTATTGATATTGATAAAATCAGGAAGCCGGATTTGAGACGTTCGCTGGGGGTTGTCTTACAGGATGTGAACCTTTTTACAGGAACGATTATGGAAAATATCCGTTATGGAAATCTGGAAGCTACAGATGAAGAATGTATTGCAGCGGCAAAGCTTGCCAATGCCCATGATTTTATTATGGGACTTCCGGAGGGCTATCAGACGATACTGACACAGAACGGCGCGGCCCTTTCCCAGGGGCAGAGACAGCTCCTTTCGATTGCGAGGGCCGCTGTGGCAGATCCGCCGGTGATGGTGATGGATGAAGCGACCTCTTCTATTGATACACGGACAGAGGCAATGGTGCAGAAGGGAATGGATAATCTCATGAAGGGAAGAACTGTATTTGTGATTGCCCACCGGTTGTCAACCGTAAAAAATTCAGATGTTATTATGGTTCTGGAGCAGGGGCGTATAATTGAGCGGGGAGATCATGACCGGCTGATAGCAAAGAAGGGCGTATATTACAGCCTTTATACAGGCGCCTTTGAACTGGGATAATCCGAATAACAGCAATATCTCATCCGGACCGTTGACGAGGTGGTCGACGCTGCTGATTCATAGGAACACGCAAAAAATGATAGAAAAATTCATATACAGGTGATATAATGCAAGCATATGAATTTTGATTGGCAGGCGGGATGGATTGATGGATAAGCAGCAAATATACGATTATTTAAAACAAGAAAATGTCTGGTATGAGATAACAGAACATGAAGCAGTTTATAATATGGCTGAACTTTCAAACATTGAAATACCTTATCCGGAATGTGATGCGAAAAATCTCTTTGTTCGTGATGATAAGAAAAAAAATTATTATCTTATTACCGTCAAAGGAGATAAACGAGTAGATTTGAAAGAATTTCGTAAAAATAACAATACGAGAGCCTTATCTTTTGCATCGGCAGATGATTTAATGGATATTATGGGATTGGTACCCGGAGCAGTAACACCTTTTGGGCTGTTGAATGATTCTGAATGTAAGGTGACACTGTTTTTAGATAATGCCTTTATGAATGATCTGGGTTTAATAGGGATTCACCCAAATGACAACACTGCAACAGTTTGGCTTAAAATAAAAGATTTAATAAAGCTTATTCAGCAACATGGCAACAGGGTAAATATTGTTCAGATATAAGTCACAGACAAATGGTTCAATGACAGCACGAATTAAAAAAACGTTTAAAACCCCGTCCGGTCCCTGAAGGAAACATTTTACAGTTTCCGGAAGGGACCGGACGGGGTTTTAAGCGTTTTGGTTCTATATTACATTGCGGAAGTCCGGCACCTGTTTCAGCAATGGCAGCAATACGGTCGAGATGATCAGACCGGAAAGTCCCTGAATAAGGTTTGCCGGGACGCTTGCCAGGGCGCCGCTGCCATACATAAAGGATTCAAAGAAGCAGTATCCGGCAGCAACAATGATCGTTGAGAAACATCCGTTAATAATGCCCTTGAGGAGAATGTTGTTCAGCCTGCTGAGCAGTTTATGATAAACAAAGTAGCAGACGATGGCAATGACGGCCTTTACAACGAAGGTGATCGGCACATAGATCATATAGCCGCTTAAAAGGTCTGCCAGCGCCGAACCAAGACCTGCAGCCAGGGCACCGTAAACCGGTCCGAGAAGGACGCCGGCCAGAACAACGACGGCATCACCGGGATGAATATAGCCGCCGGTTCCCGGAGTCGGGATATGTAAGCTCATTGTAGCAACACAGGCTAAAGCGGAAAAAAGAGCTGCCAGAACCATTGATTTTGTTTTTGTCATAGATTTTTCCATAGTGATAACTCCTTGATGTCTTTTTTTATTTTTTACCTATTATAGATGAAGTGTGGTCTGATGAAAACGGCCAGTTTGATAAAAAATAATAAGGTCAGATGATGCCAGAAAGATAAAAATTAGTGAACCTAATAAGAATAATTAATTATATTAACTTTAATTATGAATGGTGAAATGGTATAATACTGAAAGGGCATACCTATGTTCTGAACACTGAAAGCATTTTCAGTGATGTTATGAAACGAGAGATAATTGTAAAATGGAGGTACATTATGACCCAGGTAAAGCGTATTTATGTCGAAAAGAAACCGGAATATGCCGTAGCTGCGAAGGATTTGCTGGAAAATATCCACAGCTATTTGAATATCCAGTCCGTTACCGGAGTTCGAGTGCTGATTCGTTATGACATTGAAAATATTACAGATAAAACTTACGAAGGTGCGAAAACTGTTGTTTTTTCCGAACCTCCGGTAGATTTTATTTATGAAGAGGAATTTCCAAAGGCAGAGGATGAGAAGCTGTTCACCGTGGAATATCTTCCGGGCCAGTTTGATCAGCGGGCGGATTCTGCAGAACAGTGTGTGAAGCTGCTGGATGAAAAAGAGGAACCGGTCATCCGTTCCGCAACAACTTATGTTTTAAAGGGAACAGTGACGGAAGAAGAAATCGGAAGAATTAAAGAATTCTGCATTAATCCGGTAGATTCCCGAGAAGCTGCGGAAGTAAAGCCGGAAACATTGATTACAAAATTTGAAGAGCCGGCAGACGTTGCTGTATTTGATGGCTTTACAGCTATGCCGGAAGCTGAACTGAAAGAATTGTACGATTCTCTCGGTCTTGCGATGACTTTTAATGATTTTAAATTTATTCAGGTACATTTTGCCGGAGAAGAAAAGAGAAATCCGACAGTGACAGAAATCCGTGTACTGGATACCTACTGGTCAGACCACTGCCGTCATACAACCTTCCAGACAGAGCTGAAAAATATCGGTTTTGAAGAAGGTTACTACCAGAAACCGATGAAGGATACTTATGATATGTATATGGAACATCGGAAGGAAGTTTTTGCAGGACGCAAGGATAAATTTGTATGTCTGATGGATGTTGCTCTGATGGCGATGCGGAAACTGAAAAAAGACGGTAAATTAACCGATCAGGAAGAAACCGATGAGATCAATGCATGCAGTATTATTGTTCCTGTGGATATTGACGGTGAAACCGAAGAATGGTTAGTGAACTTTAAGAATGAAACACACAATCATCCGACAGAAATCGAACCATTTGGTGGTGCGGCTACCTGTCTGGGCGGTGCGATCCGTGACCCATTGTCAGGTCGTACGTATGTATATCAGGCCATGCGCGTTACCGGTGCGGCAGACCCTACAGCATCTTTAAAAGAGACAATGAAAGGCAAGCTGCCTCAGAGAAAACTGGTGACCGAAGCGGCACACGGATACAGCTCCTATGGTAACCAGATTGGTCTGGCAACAGGGCTTGTCAATGAAATTTATCATCCGAACTATGCGGCAAAACGTATGGAAATCGGTGCGGTTATGGCAGCAGCTCCGAGAAGCAATGTCACACGTGCGACATCGGATCCGGGAGATATCATTATTCTTCTGGGCGGACGTACAGGACGTGACGGCTGCGGCGGTGCAACCGGTTCTTCCAAAGCCCATAATGAAGAATCCATCGATACCTGTGGCGCAGAGGTGCAGAAGGGTAATGCACCGACAGAGCGTAAATTACAGCGTCTGTTCCGCAATCCGAAGGTCAGCAAACTGATTAAAAAATGTAACGACTTTGGTGCCGGCGGTGTTTCCGTAGCGATCGGTGAGCTGGCAGAAGGTCTTCGCATTGAACTTGATAAAGTTCCTAAGAAATATGCAGGTCTGGATGGAACAGAACTGGCGATTTCCGAATCCCAGGAGCGTATGGCGGTTGTCATCGATCCGAAGGATGTGGATACATTTATGGCATGTGCTGCGGAAGAGAACCTTGAAGCAACCTGTGTCGCTGAAGTTACGGAAGATCCGCGCCTTGTTCTTTACTGGAGAGGTAAAGTCATTGTGGATATTTCCAGAGCATTCCTTGATACCAACGGTGCTCACCAGGAAAATGATGCCTATGTTACGATTCCGAAACAGGAAGATAATTACTTCAAAAAAGAAAAAGATGTCACAGATATGAAGAAAGCATGGCTTTCCAACCTGTCTGATTTAAATGTATGTTCCCAGAAGGGACTTGTTGAAATGTTCGACAGTTCCATCGGTGCATCTTCCGTATATATGCCTTACGGCGGAAAGTATCAGTTGACACCGGCCCAGTCCATGGTAGCAAAGCTGCCTGTTCTGAAGGGAAAAACAGATACAGTAACCATGATGAGCTACGGATTTGATCCATACTTATCTACATGGAGTCCATACCACGGAGCCATCTATGCAGTCGTTCAGTCGGTTGCCAAGATTGTTGCTGCCGGCGGTGATATGACAAAGATCCATCTGACATTCCAGGAATACTTCCGCAGAATGACCGAAGATCCAAAATGCTGGGGCGAACCTCTGGCAGCTCTGCTGGGCGCTTATGATGCACAGATTGGATTTGGACTTTCTGCCATTGGCGGTAAAGATTCCATGTCCGGTTCCTTCAACGAAATGGATGTTCCGCCAACATTGGTTTCCTTTGCAGTGGATGTGGCAAAACAGCAGGATATTGTAACCTCTGAATTAAAAACAGCCGGTAATAAACTGGTTGTATTTACAATAAATAAAGATGAATATGATTTACCGGACTATGCATCTATGATGGACAGCTACGCAAAAATCACAAAACTTGTGAATGACGGCGTTTTAAAATCCACATACACGGTTGGCTTCGGTGGTCTGGCAGAAGCCCTCAGCAAGATGGCATTCGGTAATAAACTGGGTGTAACGATCGATGACAGCATGGATGCCGCAGAACTGTTTAAACCATACTACGGTGAAATCGTTGCTGAAGTTGCCGCAGAAGATATGGATAAACTGGACGCACCTTACAAAGTATGCGGTACAGTAACTGAAGCTGCGGAATTTATCTATAAAGATATGAAAGTAACCATGGATGAAGCTCTGGAAGCATGGACAAAACCATTGGAAACTGTATTCCCAACCCGTTCCGGTGTTGAAGATAAAGCAATCGATACAGGTTTATTTGAAACAAAAGAGATTTATATCTGTAAAAATAAAGTGGCAAAACCAAAGGTATTCATTCCGGTATTCCCGGGAACAAACTGCGAATATGACACAATGAAAGCCTTTGAAAAAGCCGGAGCCGAAGTGAATATGAGTGTATTCAAGAACCTGAATGAGGGTATGATCCGTGACTCTGTAGATGCTTATGTAAAAGCAATCAGTGAAGCACAGATTCTCATGTTCCCGGGTGGATTCTCCGCAGGTGACGAACCGGATGGTTCCGCGAAATTCTTTGCAACTGCATTCCA
>DBGCEW010000142.1:0-4274 GCA_048357495.1 Frisingicoccus sp. | reverse complement strand
CACATTGCCATGTTCTACAAATGTATCCGGAATCCCCACATGTTTTACGAATACCGGAAGTCCCTTTGTCATATAATAATCGGCAACCGCTTCACCAAAGCCGCCCCGAAGTACATTTTCCTCCATCGTCACAATCATATTATGCTTCTCTGAAAGCCAGTCCAGCATATCCGTGTCCAGAGGTTTTACAAAACGGGCATTCACAACGGTGGCTGTCAGTCCTTCCTCCGCCAGATAATCTTTTACCTGGACCGCCGTTTCCACCATGCTGCCCACAGCAATAAGAGCCACCTGTTCACCCTCATAGAGCAATTCGCTCTTTCCGTAGACGATTGGAGCCCGATGCTCCTTTTCACCTTCATAGGCCGTTCCCCTCGGATAACGGATCGCCATAGGATGATCAAAATTCAGGGAAAATTTCATCACATCGTAAAGCTCATATTTATTTTTCGGCGCAAACACTGTCATCCCCGGAATTGAGGCAAAAAAGGACAGATCCAGAATTCCCTGATGGGTTTCCCCGTCAGCTCCGACAATCCCCGCCCGGTCCACACAGAAAATAACCGGCAGATCCGGAATACAGACATCGTGGACAATCTGATCATAGGCCCGCTGAAAAAAGGATGAATAAATCGCCACATAAGGCCGCAGGCCGCCTGCTGCCAGACCTCCGGCAAAGGTTACCGCATGCTCCTCTGCAATACCGACATCAAAAAACCGTTTTGGGAAACGCTTTGCAAACTTTGTAAGCCCTGTTCCCGACGGCATGGCTGCACTGACCGCAACGACCCGGTCATCCTTTGTTCCCAGATACTGAATCGCTTTCGAAAAGGCCTCCGTATAGCTGATATTTGGACTCTTTTCAATCTCACCGCTTCGAATATCAAAGGGACCCACACCATGAAATGCCGAAGGATTATCCTCTGCCGGCTCATAACCACGGCCCTTCTGGGTAATCACATGAAGAATCACCGCCTGTTTTTCCTTCTTTGCCGTCTTAATGGCCCGGATCAGCTGATTCATATCATGACCATCCACCGGTCCCATATATTCAATCCCCAGATCCTCAAAGAAGCCGCCCGGAATAAGCCAGTGTTTCAAAGAATCTTTGGATTTTTTTACACTCCGTGCCACAGATTCTCCAATACCGGGAATCCGTTTCAAAGCGGTTTCCACATCCATCTTGAATTCTACATAGTTCTCATTTGTACGGATACGGTTCAGATAATTGCTCATGCCGCCAACATTTTCAGAAATAGACATTTTATTATCATTTAAAATAATGATCAGATTTGATTTTAAACGGGCCGCATTATTTAAAGCCTCATAAACCATCCCTCCGGTCATGGAACCATCTCCGATGACCGCAACCACCGTATAGTCGCCCCCCGTCAGTTCTCTGGCTCCGACGTAGCCGAGAGCTGCTGAAATAGAGGTCGAACTGTGTCCCGTATCAAAGGCATCGCACTGGCTTTCCCGATGCTTCGGAAATCCGCTCATGCCGCCGTAGCTGCGCAGCCCCGCAAACTCATCCTTCCGTCCTGTCAATATTTTATGGGTGTAGGACTGATGGCCCACATCCCAGATAATCTTGTCCTCCGGTAAATCCAGACAGAGATGAAGCGCCATTGTCAGCTCCACAACGCCAAGATTTGAAGCCAGATGACCACCCGTTTCGCTGACCGAATGCACAATAAAATCCCTGAGCTCTGCGGCCAGTTCATCGTATCGGGACGGGTCTATATTCTTAATATCATTCGCCTGCTTAATTTGCTCTAAAATATCCGACATCTTCCTGTTTCACCTGCTTACTTTTCTCTGTGTACCAACTGGCAGATTAATTCTTTCAAAAACGGGTTGCCAGCTCCCCTCTCTTCCTTCATAGCTTCCAACAGCTCTATGGCCTGATGGGACAGCTGCTCTGCCTGAGCCGCCGCACCTTCAATCCCAAAAAGTGTCACATAGGTTGTCTTATGATTTTTTTCATCACTATGGGCCTCTTTTCCAAGCACCTCCAAAGAGCCTGTCACATCCAGGATATCATCCTGGATCTGGAAACTGATACCCACATTTTTTGCAATTTTTTCGATGTTATCCACATCTTTTGCTTCAGCTCCCGCAAGGATAGCCCCGGTCATCATGGCACACTCAATCAATGCACTGGTTTTCATCTCATGAATAAAATCCAGCACCGGTTTTTCCATCGGTTCGCCTTCCTTTTCCACATCCACAACCTGACCGCCGATCATTCCGTAAATTCCGGGTTTTGCAGCCAGAACCTGCAGTGCTCTGGCAATCCGCCGAAACTCATCCTCTGTTTCCGCCAGATCAAAGGCGCCGGCTGCAATTTCATAAGCATAGTTGAGGAGTCCATCCCCTGCCAGTATGGCCATGGCTTCTCCAAAAACCACATGGGAAGTCTTGCGTCCTCTGCGGTACGCATCATTATCCAGTGCCGGCAGATCGTCATGAATCAAAGAATAGGTATGTATCATCTCGATCGCCGCCATAAAAGGATGAATCACTGCCTCATGGCTGCCGCCGAACAGCCGGTAGGTTTCCTGAATCAGCAAAGGCCGCAGCCGTTTACCTCCAGCCATCAGGCTGTAATTCATCGCCTGAAAAATTTTTTTCTGAAATCCCCTTTCTTCCGGTGCAAAGGCCTTCAGAATCTTTTCAATGTTTTCTGTCCGTTCTGCCAATTCCCATTTAAAATCCATCTGCTTATTCCTCTTCGCTGATTTCAATCAGCTTCTTCTCCACTTTATCCAGAGAGTCATTGCAATACTTGATCAGTTTCATTCCGGCTGTATATAATTTAAAGGATTCCTCCAGACTGGTATCTTTATACTCCATCTGTTCAATTAAACTGTCCAGTTCTTCAAACGCCGCTTCCAGTGTTTTACCTCTTGCCATCTGCTCCAACTCCTTTTATATGTGCCTTAATGACTTCCGTTTCCATCCATCCATCCGCCAGACGGATATTTAATCTCTGCCCCTCCGAAATATCACCGACCGAATGAATGTCTTTGCCATCTTCCGTACTGACAAGGGCATATCCCCGTTCCAAAGGTTTCAGTGGTGACAATCCGGACAATTTTTCACTGTAAAGAGCCAGACGATGCCTGCCGTCCCTGATCTTCTCCGTCATAACAAGCCCCAGAGCATCCTCCATACCCATAAGCCGCTGCCGGTATTCCATAATCCTTGAAGAAGGACTGACATATTTCAGCCGCACCTGATACTGCCCGGCCATACTCCGGTACCAGGAAATCCGCTCTGTCATCTTCATCGCCAGACGCCGCCGGTAATCCGAAATCCGCCGGCTGATCTCAGACCACTCCGGTACGGCAAGTTCTGCCGCCGCCGATGGTGTCGGTGCCCGAAGATCCGCCGCAAAATCCGCAATCGTTACATCCGTTTCATGTCCTACAGCAGAAATAACCGGTGTTTGACACCGGTAAATCGCTTCAGCCACTTTTTTTTCATTAAAAGCCCACAAATCCTCAATGGAGCCGCCGCCCCGGCCAACAATAATAATATCCACGCCTTCCCGGTCCAGCCGTTCAATTCCCCGGACAATACTGTCCGCTGCCGCCGTTCCCTGAACGATGGCCGGATATAAAATGAGCTGTACGTAGGGATTACGCCGTGCGGATATATGTGTCATATCCTGAATGGCTGCTCCCGTAGGTGCCGTAACAATACCGATTCTCTCAGGAAAGGGGGGTATGGCCTTTTTATGCTCCGGTGCAAAATAGCCTTTAGCCTCCAGTTCTTTTTTCAGAGCTTCGTACTGCTGATATAAAAGTCCCCGGCCTTCCATCACAATCTCCCGGGCATACAGCTGATACCGTCCATCCCGTTCATAAACACTGATATTTCCGAGAACGATCACCTGCTGTCCTTCATCCAGACGAAACTTCAGCCCGCTTCTTGAACCCGCAAACATCACACAGGGAATCGCCCCCTCCCTGTCTTTCAGGGTAAAATAAATGTGGCCGGAAGAGTGATATTTGCAATTGGATATCTCGCCCCGTACATAAATCCGGTTTAAAAAATAATCTTCTGATATAAGATTTCTGATATAACGGTTTACCTGGGATACTGAATAAATGTTTTTCACCGGGGTACTCTCCTTAAAATCTATGCCAGTTTTGCCAGAACTGCGTTCACAAAAGCCGGCGACTGGTCTGTTCCGTAACGTTTCGCCAGCTCGACAGCCTCATTAATCGCCACGCTTGTCGGTACGCCTTCATCATAAATAATCTCAT
>DBGCEW010000141.1:0-5459 GCA_048357495.1 Frisingicoccus sp. | reverse complement strand
CTTTTTATGGGAAATAATTTTCCAAACTGTCCTCGCACCAGTATTTACGAGGCCAGTGAACGGGATTTTAAGGTAGGACTGGCAACGGATGCCATGTCACGAATTTATGAACAGGGGATTGAGGAGCTGAAAAATATCGGCGTGACGATGTTTACGAAAGAAGAAATATTGGTACATTTGAAGAATATTCGGTGATATTTGGAAAAACTTTGACGGAATATGGCGGATTTAGCGGGTGTTTTCCGTATTTGGGCGATGAAAATTAAGAATAATGATCAAAAACTTGTATATTTTTCATAAAACTATTGAAGAAATTCAAATTTTTTAGTAAAATATAACCATGGCAAATATAAAGCGTAATGGAGGAATAAGACATGAAGGTTTACAAAACACAGGACATACGTAATGTTGCAGTTTTAGGTCACGGAGGCTGTGGAAAAACGTCTCTGGTTGAGGCGATGGCTCATGTCACCGGAGTGACAACACGTCAGGGACGCGTCGAAGATGGAAATACAATCAGTGATTATGATAAAGAGGAAATCCGTCGTAAATTTTCAATCAGCACTTCAATCGTACCGATTGAATGGAAGTTCTGGAAAATTAATCTTCTGGATACACCGGGGTATCTGGACTTTGCCGGAGAAGTGGATGAAGCCCTTGCGGCAGCAGACGGCGCTATTATTGTGATTAACGGTAAGGCAGGCGTTGAAGCCGGTACAGAAAAAGCATGGGATTATTGTGAAAAATACGGTATTCCTAGAGTGTTTTTTGTTTCCAATATGGATGATGAACATGCGGATTATATGAAGGTTGTTGAACAGCTGCGTGAACTCTATGGCAAACGTATTGCACCTTTCCATCTGCCGATCCGTGAAGACGGTAAATTTACCGGCGTGGTGAATGTGGTTACGTTAAAGGGACGTAATTTCATCGGCGATGGCAAATGGGAAGAAAGAGATGTTCCGGAGGATGTTCAGGATGATTTGGAACCTTGCCGTGAAGCATTGATGGAAGCTGTTGCTGAAACCAGTGAAGAATATATGGAACGTTATTTCGATGGCGGTGAATTTACAGTAGATGAAGTGATTGATGCCCTTCGTGTGAATGTTAATGAAGGCTCTGTTGTTCCTGTACAGTGTGGTTCCGGTACGAAAGAATACGGTATCGAAGGATTAATTGAAACCTGTGTCGAATTCTTACCATCACCAATTCGTGATAATATTAAGATTTTTGGTAAAGACCCAAGAACTGAAAAAGAATACAACGTAGATTATGACTCCCGTCGTCCGTTCTCGGCTTATGTATTTAAGACCATTGTGGATCCGTTTATCGGACGTTATTCACTGATCAAAGTTTGCTCCGGTGAATTAAAAGCGGATTCAGTCATTTACAATTATGAAAAAGAAACCGAAGAAAAACTTTCCAGAATTTATGTTTTAAGAGGCAAAGAAGCAATCGAAATGCCGGAATTAAAAGCCGGTGACATCGGAGCGATTGCCAAACTGACAAACACATCCACGGGCGATACCCTGTCACTGAAGGCAGATCCGCTGGTATTTGAAAAGTTTGAAGTGCAGTCGCCATATACATACAAGAGATATGAAGCAGAAAACAAGGGGGATGAGGATAAAGTTTCCCAGGCCCTTCAGAAGATGATGGAAGAAGATTTAACCCTTCGGGCATATAACGATAAAGAAAATCATCAGTCACTGCTTTATGGTATGGGCGATCAGCATCTGGACGTTGTTGTCAGCAAGCTGGAAGCAAAGTATAAAGTTAAAATCAATCTTTCCAAACCGAGAGTTCCGTATCGTGAAACCATTCGCAAGAAAGTTTCTGTTCGTGAAAAATATAAAAAACAGTCCGGCGGACATGGACAGTATGGCGATGTTGCTATGGAATTTGAACCATCCGGCGATCTGGAAACACCATATGTATTTGGAGAACGTGTTGTCGGCGGCGCTGTGCCAAAGAATTATTTCCCTGCAGTAGAAAAAGGTATTCAGGACTCTGTAGGCAAGGGACCGATGGCAGGCTATCCGGTAGTCGGTGTTAAAGCCACATTGTTTGACGGTTCCTATCATCCGGTAGATTCATCGGAAATGGCCTTCAAGACGGCAGCGCGTCAGGCCTTCAAGAGTGCCTTTGTTCAGGCAAATCCGGTAATTCTTGAGCCGATCGTTTCTCTGAGCGTTGTCGTTCCTGACAGCTACACCGGGGATATCATGGGTGATTTGAATAAAAAACGGGGCCGTGTTCTTGGTATGAATCCGACAGAGAATGGAAAGACCGAAATCGTTGCCGATATTCCATTATCCGAGCTTTACGGTTATTCCACAAATCTGCGTTCTATGACCGGAGGCCGGGGAAATTATGCCTATTCCTTCAGCCGTTACGAACAGGCACCGGGCGATGTTCAGGAAAAAGTTATCGCTGATAATGAAAATGCAGAAAAATAATCTGAAATAGAATCCACTCTTTAACAAAGCGGGCGGTCTGAAATATGCAGACCGCCTTTGCTTTACAAAAAATGGGTCCGATGGGGAAAATCATTTGACTTTTTGGGGAAATATGATAAAATAATCTGTAGTTTAAAATCCGACGTTGAAGAGGAGTATTAAGATGCATCCCCTGTCAGAGAGCTGCCGGCTGGTGTGAGGCAGCGGAAGGATAAGTCCCAACTCGCCTCGGAGTCCTGTAGCTGAAGAAGTTTTGTGTAGGTTACGGCGGTTAATTACCGTTAAAAAATTATGAGTGCATGGATATGTCCATGAATTAGAGTGGTACCACGGAATCAGGCCCTTTCGTCTCTAGCAGACGCAAGGGCTTTATTAATTTTTGGAGGTTTTAGATTATGGCAACACCGTTTAACCATAAGGCGATTGAGAAAAAATGGCGTGAAAACTGGGAAAAGAACCCGATTAACGTCAACGATGGAAAGAAACCGAAATATTACTGTCTGGATATGTTCCCATATCCATCCGGCAATGGTCTTCATGTCGGACACTGGAGAGGCTATGTTATTTCTGATGTATGGAGCCGTTATAAACTGCTTCAGGGACATTACCTGATTCATCCGATGGGCTGGGATGCTTTCGGTCTTCCTGCAGAAAACTATGCGATTAAGATGGGCGTTCACCCGGCAAAATCCACAGCAGAAAATATCTCAAACATTAAACGTCAGATTAACGAAATTGCAGCCATTTATGACTGGGATATGGAAGTGAATACAACAGATCCGAACTTCTACAAATGGACACAGTGGATTTTTGTAAAAATGTTCAAAGAAGGTCTGGCTTACGAAAAAGAGATGCCGATCAACTGGTGTCCGTCCTGTAAGACAGGTCTGGCAAACGAAGAAGTTGTTAACGGAAACTGTGAACGCTGTGGTTCTCCTGTAACAAAGAAAAATCTGAAGCAGTGGATGCTTCGCATTACAAAATATGCAGACCGTCTCTTAAATGATCTGGATAAACTGGACTGGCCGGAAAAAGTTAAAAAGATGCAGACCGAATGGATCGGTAAATCCTACGGTGCCGAAGTTGAGTTCCCGGTGGATGGCAGAGAGGATAAAATCATTGTTTACACAACCCGCCCGGATACATTGCACGGTGCCACATTTATGGTGCTTTCACCGGAGCATTCATTAGCGGCAGCCCTTGCGACACCGGAAAACAAAGAAGCTGTGGAGAAATACATTTTTGAAGCTTCTATGAAATCCAATGTGGACCGTCTTCAGGATAAAGAAAAGACCGGTGTATTTACAGGAAGCTATGCAATTAACCCATTAAACGGTGCAAAAACACCGATCTGGCTTTCAGATTATGTACTGGCGGATTACGGTACAGGCGCAATTATGTGTGTGCCTGCCCATGATGACCGTGACTTTGAATTTGCGAAGAAATTTGATCTTCCAATTGTTCAGGTTATTGCCAAAGACGGCCAGGAAATCGAAAATATGACAGAGGCTTATACCGAAGCTGCCGGAACCATGATTAACTCCGGTGACTGGAATGGTATGGAATCTTCTGTGCTTAAAAAAGAAGCGCCGCATATGATTGAAAAGATGGGCATGGGCAAAGCGACAGTGAATTACAAACTCCGCGACTGGGTATTCAGCCGTCAGCGTTACTGGGGTGAACCGATTCCGATCGTTCATTGTCCGGAATGTGGATGTGTGCCTGTGCCGGAAGAAGAATTGCCGTTATTACTGCCGGAGGTTGAGTCCTATCAGCCGACAGGAACCGGAGAATCTCCATTGGCAGCCATCGATTCCTGGGTAAATACAACCTGTCCGAAGTGTGGCGCTCCGGCGAAGAGAGAAACAAACACAATGCCTCAGTGGGCAGGTTCTTCCTGGTACTTCCTGCGTTATGTGGATTCTCATAATAATGATGAACTTGTATCCAGAGAAAAAGCAGACAAATACCTTCCGGTAGATATGTATATCGGTGGGGTGGAACATGCTGTACTGCATCTGCTTTACTCCAGATTTTATACAAAATTCCTGTGTGATATCGGTGTGATTGACTTTGACGAGCCATTCCACAAACTGTTTAATCAGGGAATGATTACCGGCAAAAACGGTATCAAGATGAGTAAATCCAAAGGCAATGTTGTTTCACCGGATGATCTTGTCAGAGATTACGGCTGTGATGCCCTGAGAATGTACGAGCTTTTCGTAGGTCCGCCGGAACTGGATTCCGAATGGGATGACCGTGGTATCGAAGGGGTACACCGTTTCCTCAACCGTTTCTGGAACATGGTTATTCAGAACAAAGATGCCAATGTGAAAGAGACAAAGGAACTGGTGAAGCTGCGTCATAAGATGGCTTATGATATTACAAGCCGTCTTGAATCCTTCAGCCTGAATACGGTGATTTCCGGTTTCATGGAATATAATAATAAATTAATTGAACTGACTAAGAACGGCGGTGTCGATAAAAAAACTCTGGAAACAGCAGTGGTTCTTATGGCTCCATTTGCACCACATGTTTCCGAAGAACTTTGGGAACAGCTTGGTCATGATACTTCTGTATTCAAAGCAGAATGGCCGGAAGCCGATGAAGAGGCGATGAAGGATGATGAACTGAAGATTCCGGTTCAGGTGAACGGAAAAACAAAGGCAGTTATCAATATTTCGGCAGATGAATCCAAAGAAAATGTTCTTGCTATGGCAAAAGAAGCTCTTGGTGACCGTCTGTCCGGAAATATCATTAAAGAAATTTACGTTCCTGGAAAGATTGTAAATATTGTGGCGAAATAATAGAGAAGAAATTCTCACAACAGAATAAAGTGCTTGGAAATATTGAAAAGTTCGCTGAATATTGAGGATTACAAGAATTTTGCTTCAAGAAAAAGGTATCATAGAATACCGTGAAATATCGTAACAGATTTTTAAAATGGAGTAATATTGGAGTAAAAAGCGAAAGAAAATGGAGTAAATATTTCAAGAAAAC
>DBGCEW010000140.1:0-8592 GCA_048357495.1 Frisingicoccus sp. | reverse complement strand
ACTGATGTCCAGAGGTACCCGGGAGGTGGCGCGTCTGATTCGGGCGATGGGAGGAAATGAACTTTCTGCCTATGGTCTTTGTCATCTGGGTGATTATGAAGCTACGGTATTCTCTGAATTCAGTCATAACCGCCGTTTTGGTGAATGGTTTGTTCAGGGGAAAGAAAGCCGGGATTTGGCAGAGGGTTACTATACAGTTCGCGGGATGCTGTTTCTTGAAGAGAAATACGGCGTGGAACTTCCAATCTGCAGGACGGTATATCAGGTGCTGTATGAGAACCGGGATCCAAAAGAGGCATTGGAAAGTTTGTTTACCCGAAGTCTGAAAAACGAATTTTAAACGAAATATTAAAAAATATCATATAAAAATTACGTATGTTTCATAAAAATTAAAAAAATGTTACGAAATTTATCGTTTCCTCTTGACGTACACCCTATCCCCGGTGGTATTATATAAGAATGTGAAATACAATGGAGGAAGACTTGAGATATGACATTTTTTAAGAAACTCATGGCAGCAGGTGTATTACTATCGCTGACATTACCAATTGTTGTCCATGGTGAAGAGAATCAGACATACAGCAAACCAATTACAGATAAAAATAAACAGGAAGTAGGAACCTTCAGTTGTGAAGGGGATACGGAGGAATGGACGAAGGAAGTTGTTCTGAAGGCTTCGGTCCTTTCCAACAACGGTACTCTGCTTTCGGATGTAACCTATACATGGGAAAAGTCAGGAAAATATTCGGAAGGCAGCGTATTGACGGTTAAAGAAAACGGGACTTATAAGGCTTCCGCCGAATGGCCGGCAGCCAGTGGCCTGACAACGGAGGCTATTGAGATACCGGTTGAAAATATTGATACAACAGCTCCTGAGATTGTAAATATTATTCAGAGCAGTGAGAGCTGGACGAAGGGATCCCTGACACTGACCTTCGAATGTGAAGATTACCAGCCATTGGAGGTTTCGGAAACAACACCGGAAACGGATGATGGCAGCGGAGATACATCCTCCGGAGAGGAAAGCCGGGAAAAGGGCTCCGGACTTCATCCGGAGGGCGCCTATTCTTTTGACAATGGTCAAACATGGGTAAAGGAAAATTCCATTACGGTGGATAAAAACGGAAGTGTGGAATTTGCAGTCAGAGACAGTCTGGAAAATGTTACCCGAAAGACAGTTACAGTGGACTGTATTGATAAGAAAGAGCCGACAGTGCGTCTCAGCATTGCCGACGGCGGTGTTTTATATGAAGGAGAGGCTGGCAGTGTGATCATTACTGCTGTCGCTTCGGACGGAGAGTCCGGTCTTTCAGAGAATGCCTATTCCTGGGATGGGGGAATGAGCTGGAATAACAGCAATACCCTGAAAGTAACTCAGGCCGGAAATTATACGGTATATGTCCGGGATCAAGCGGGAAACTTTGTAGCTGGGTCACTGAAAATTGATTATGCCCAGAGACCATCGGGGAATGATGGTGTGTCCGATGGCAGCCAGACAGGAAACGGCAGTTCCGGAAGCAACGGCTCCGGTGGCAGCAGTTCAGATAATAATATTCTGACCTCCGGTGGTTCAGATAGCAGCAGCGCTGTGAATAATAATAGCAGCGGAATCATTTATTACGGGAATACGGATACACCGGTTGTCCCTGCTGAAAGCAGACAGGAAACGGATGGAGAAAGCCGTGAATCCGAGACCGAAGCTCCGGAAGAAAAGACGGAAACAAAAGAGACTGTGGATGAAGAAAAAGAGTCCTCGGGAAAAGTTATTGGCGCAGATTCCGGAAAGACAACCGGGGGAACGGGCCGATGGGTTTTCGTAGCGATCGGTGCAGCCCTGATTCTTGCCGGCGGCATTATTGTGGCCAGAGTACTTTCAAATCGCAGTACAGCCTCAGCGATCAGAGATGACCGTGATGATATCGATAACATGGAAAATGTTTATGAGCGGGTCTCCGCAGAAGAAAGGAAAGTTACAGAAGGTACTGTATCGGCGGTAGTCGATGAGACTGCACAGGTGACGGAAGCGGAAGTCCTGAAAGACACGACAGAATTAAATGTAGAAGAAGCAATGGGCGCTGCTGTGGCTGCGGTAATGACGGAGGAAGATGATGAAGAAACAGAAGTTTCCGAAAGTGAATCTATGGAAAAAACTATAGAGATACCTGTCATTGAAACGGAGACGGAAGTTTCTGAAAATCTGGCAGAAGAAATGGAAACGGAAGTTTCTGAAAATCCGGCAGAAGAAATAGAGACAGAAGTTTTTGAAAATCCGACAGAAGAAGCGGAAACGGAGGAAATACCTGTCATTGAGGAAGGTCTGCAATCGGATCCGGTGGTTTTGGAAGGTGAACACAGTCGGCTGATCTATGATCCGGAAACAGGCGAATATAAATACGAATTGAAATAGACCTATTGAACATTATAAAAACAGCGATGATATCAGAATCCGATACCATCGCTGTTTTATTGCGTGGAAGCAGATTTTAATAAATTATCTGAGGATGTCTTTCAAATCCTGTTCCGGCGTTGAAATTGGTGCAATATTGAAGTTTTCAACCAGATAGTTCAGCACATTCGGTGAGATAAAAGCCGGAAGGGTTGGACCAAGGCGGATATTTTTTATACCGAGGTGAAGGAGGGTCAGCAGGATACAAACGGCTTTTTGCTCATACCAGGAAAGGATCATGGACAGTGGAAGGTCGTTGACGCTGCAGCCGAAAGCTTCTGCCAGGGCAATGGCAACCTTGATTGCGCTGTAGGCATCGTTACACTGACCCATATCCATGATTCGGGGCAGATTTCCAATGGTTCCCAGATCCAGGTCATTGAAACGGTATTTACCGCAGGCCAGCGTTAAAATGACAGTATCCTTTGGTGTCTGCTTGACAAATTCCGTATAATAATTTCGTCCCGGACGGGCGCCGTCACAGCCTCCGACAAGGAAGAAATGCCGGATATCGCCGGCTTTGACAGCATTCATAACCTGGTCAGCAACGCTGAGAACCGTGCCATGACCAAAACCGGTAAGGAGATTTTTACCGCCGTTAATCCCTGTGAATTCTGTATCCTCGGAAAAGCCGCCGAGAGCCAGCGCTTTTTCAATGACCGGAGTAAAATCTTTGTTTTCGCCGATATGGACCATTTCAGGATAGGAAACCATTTCTGTGGTAAATATCCGGTCTGAGTAGCTTTCCTTTACGGGCATAAGGCAGTTGGTCGTAAAAAGTATCGGGGCCGGAAGATTGGCAAATTCCTTCTGCTGGTTCTGCCATGCGGTGCCAAAATTTCCTTTCAGATGGCTGTATTTTTTAAGTTCCGGGTAGGCATGGGCAGGAAGCATTTCTCCATGGGTGTAAATGTTGATTCCCTTACCTACGGTCTGCTCCAGAAGCAGCTTTAAATCATAGAGATCATGACCTGTGATGACAATAAAAGGTCCTTTTTCCACGGTCATAGGGACCTGGGTTGGTACAGGGGTTCCAAAGGTTTCAGTATTGGCTCTGTCAAGGAGTTCCATACAGATCAGGTTGATTCTTCCAGTTTCGATAACAATTGGAAGAAGTTCATCCATACCCCAGTCCATGGAGAGGGCGAAGAGCCCCCTGTAGAAGAAATCATTCACTTCCGGATGAGTATAACCGAGGATCATCGCATGGTAAGCATAGGCGGCCATACCGCGAAGGCCAAAAAGGATCAGAGATTTCAGGGAACGGATATCTTCATCGCTATTCCAGATTAGAGACATATCATAATTGTCGGTGCTTCCGCAGGGAGAACCGCACTGGCTGCATCCCGGTGACAGAAAATTCTTTTCGGCGTTGACCCTGTCGATCAGAAGATTCAGCGTATCATCATTAAAATTGACATTGGTGACTGTTGTAAATAATCCTTCCAGAATCAGACGGTCGGTCCGTTCCGTTTTTTTACTGTTGGAAGCGGCCCGGGCGAGTCCGATCAGGGCCCCGGTTAACTTATCCTGAAGCTTTGCATTTGCGGCGGATTTGCCGCAGACACCGGCTTTGCCGGTACAGCCGGAACATCCGGCAGTCTGCTCACACTGAAAACAAAACATTGAAGTATTCATAATTTTTTCCTCCTATAAAAATCAGTTTAAAATCTGTCCGTCGGCAGAAATAGTGACAACATTCCATGGAATGAATTTACCGCTGTTTTTTAGGGCGGTGACGGCGGCACGTTCGATTCCGCCACAGCATGGAACTTCCATACGGATCACAGTAAGGCTACGGATAGCGTTTGTTCGGATGATTTCCGTTAATTTTTCGGTGTAGTCGCCTTCATCCAGTTTTGGACAACCGATGAGGGTTATTTTTCCTCGAATAAAATCCTGATGGAAATTACCATAGGCATAGGCGGTACAGTCCGCAGCAATTAAGAGATGGGCATCCTTAAAATAAGGAGCGTTGACCGGAGCCAGTTTAATTTGCACCGGCCATTGGCGGAGCTGGGAGCTGACCGACGGAGTCGTATTTTGGTATTCCCGGGAGCGGTCAATGGGACGGGAATGGCTTCCCGGACAGCCGCAGGCAAGGGTTTCGCCTTCGGTCTGCATTTTTTTCTTTTTATTTTCCAGAACCGCCGCTTCGTCATAGGCCGCTGCTTCTCTGTTGACAAAGGAAATAGCCCCTGTTGGACAGGTCGGAAGACAATCGCCAAGACCGTCGCAGTAGTCATCGCGAAGCAATCGGGCTTTTCCGTCCACCATACCGATGGCCCCTTCGTGGCAGGCTTTGGCGCAGAGTCCGCAGCCATTACATTTTTCTTCATTAATGTGAATGATTTTTCGAATCATAGATGATATCCTCCTTTGGTGTTATCTTGACTTTATGAACACAGTATAATAAAATTAGGTTGATAAGTATGTTGTTATAACAACAAAAGGAGAAAAAATGGATTATAATTTTTTGGAAAAAACGATTTTATTCCGTGGCGTATCCGATGAAGAGATTAGAGAAATGCTTGTCTGTCTTGGCGGCGAGGTGAAGCATTATACCAAAGGGGAGACGGTTTATCATGCGGGAGATGTGGTTGCGTCTTTGGGGCTGATTCTGTCGGGAAGTGTTCATATTGAAAATGATGATTTTTGGGGGAATCGGAGTATTCTGGATCATGTTGGCCCGGGCCAGGTATTTGCAGAAACCTATGCCTGTGTTTCAGGAGAGCCATTGATGGTCAGTGTGACTGCTGCCGAAGAAACCGAAATTTTATTTTTGAATACAGGCCGTCTGTTACAGACCTGCTCGAATACATGCGGGCATCATCATAAATTGATTCGGAATCTTCTGGCGGCTTCGGCTCAGAAAAATCTTAATTTGTCCCGGCGGATTTTTCATACATCGGCAAAATCTATCCGGGGACGGCTGTTGTCCTACTTATCTTATCAGGCGCTGCGTCATAACAGTCATTGCTTTGAAATTCCATTTAACCGTCAGCAGCTGGCAGATTATCTGAGCGTGGACCGGAGCGCCTTGTCCAACGAATTGGGGAAAATGCAGAAGGAAGGAATTCTGACGGTTAAAAAAAATGCATTTTGCCTGAAAAATTACTGAGTTTTGGAAAAATGAAGCGAAGAGTGAAAAGTATAACCCCGGGCCGGTTTTGAATTTATGTACAAAACCGGCTCGGGGTTTATTGTAGCCTGTTACAGGCTGTAGAGTTCCTGCAGCGTATGGTCTGGTTATTCCATAACACCGATTTCATCGGGAACAATCACATCGGCATCTGTGCATGCAAGGATATCATCCACTGTATAGCCCGGAGCAATTTCTCTGAGAACCAGCCCCTTTGGGGTGACTTCAAAGTAGCATCTTTCTGTAACAATGTCCGTGACGCATTTACTTCCGGTCAGCGGCAGCGTACATTTCTTTAAAATTTTGGAATCTCCGCTCTTTTCACAGTGATCGGTTGCAACGATAATTCTTTTTACGCCGGCACAAAGATCCATGGCTCCGCCCATGCCCGGAACGAGTTTTCCAGGGATCGTCCAGTTGGCAATATTTCCTTCCTGATCAACCTGAAGTGTGCCAAGGACAGCAACATCGATATGGCCGCCGCGGATATAGCCAAAAGAATTGGTGTGGTCAGTGACACTGCCACCTTTAATAACGGATGCCGGATAGCCGCCCGCATCAATTAAATCCGGATCTGCATCTTTCCAAGCCGGAGTTGCTCCACAGCCAACAATGCCGATTTCTGATTCAAGCCACAGCTCAACGCCGTCGGGTAAATAGTTTACACACATTGAGGGAACGCCGATTCCAAGATTTACGAAATCACCGTCTTTAAAGAACTTTGCACAACGGGATGCAATCAGTTCACGTCCTGTCAATCCTGTCATTATTTCTTACCTCCTTCTGCTTTTGCCCGGGCACGCTGCCACATTGGGCAGAAAGGTTTTTTCTCACCCTGTCTTACATAGACCATGTCAATGAGTGGAGCGACAACATCAACATCATCCGGACCAAGTTCACCAACTTCAACCAGTTCTTCCACTTCCACAATGACGGTATCTGCGGCATAAGCCATATAACTGTTGGTTGCACGGCTCATCAGACGGAAAGCAATGTTTCCGGCAGTGTCGGCTTTCCATGCTTTAATCAGCGCCACATCCGCATGCATAGGTAATTCAAGGAGATATTCTTTACCATTGATGGTAAGCGTCTGTTTTCCGACCGCAACATCGGTACCGAGACCTGTTGGGGTAAGACAGCCGCCCAGTCCGTATCCTCCGCAGCGGATACGTTCGGCAAAAGTACCCTGAGGTACGAATTCAATATCCAGTTCACCGGAAAACATCTGGTCCCGGGCATCAGGGTTATAAGCAATATGAGTTGTTGCAAGACTTTTTACACGATGTTCATGAATAAGCCTGCCGACTCCCTGATCCGGCATGCCGCCGGAAACAGCAATGGCGTGAATATCTTTAACACCTTTTTCAAGCATTCCTGTGATAATTTCCTCCGCAGAAAATTCACCGTGCCAGTCACCAAACATGATTGTCTGGCCGTCTTTAAATTTCGAAAGAGCTTCTTCCATAGTCACTACTTTTGAACGCAATTGAATGACCACCTTTCATATTTATTTTAAATTATTTGCCTTCGAAAACTGCTTTACGTTTTTCGATAAATGCTTTACAGCCTTCCTGAAAATCCATGGATGCCGCACATTCACGCTGGGTAGGGATCTCAGTTTCTTCAAGCCATTTTTTATAATCGGCATAATTTGCATCATAAATTTGTTTTTTTATGTTTTTGTAGGAGAGTAATGGGCCTGCCGCCAGTTTTCTGGCAAATTTCATAGTAACCGCATCCAGTTCTTCTTTAGTGGTTACTTTGTATGCAAGTCCGAGTGCCAGGGCTTCTTCGGCACTTAACGGCCGTCCGGTAGCAGCCAGCTCCATGGTACGGGAAGTACCGAGGGCTTTGGAGAGAAGATATGTAGCGCCGGTATCGGGAACAAGGCCAATATTTACAAAGGCAAGAATGAATTTGGCATTGTCTGCGCAAATCATAAAGTCACCGCCAAGTGCAAGGCTGACACCGGCTCCGGCGGCTGCACCGCAAACGGAGGTAATCACTATCTTGCTCATTTTTTTCAATCCATCAGCAACAACACCGACCTTTGCAATCAGGCCGTCCATATTTACCTCACCGCCTGCCTGAATTAATTCATAGAAATAACCGATATCGCCGCCGGCGGAAAATGCCCGGTCGGTTCCCTTTAAAACGAGTACTTTAACACCGGGATCATTTTCAGCTGCATCAACCACATACATTAATTCATCCGCCATCTGTTCATCAATGGCGTTGAGATTTTTCATGTAGTTCATCGTAACAATAGCCACGCCATTTTCAACGGTATAAACCAGTTTTTGCAGTTCCATATGAATACCCCCTTCAATACATATTGATAAAAAAATATCATGATTATATTATATATGATTTGACAGAAAAATTCAATGAATATTTAAAAAAAACTGTAAATTTCGAGTTGATAAAGAAAATTTTCATTTTAATAGATGAAAAAACAGGGTAGTCAGTCAGGTAATTGATTAAAACGCCATAGGATGGGTAACGATTACCCGATTTATAAGAATGAATGGCGCTGGCCGCCACACCAGCCATGCAGGCAAGCTGTTTTTGGGTAAGATTTCGTTTTATACGTAATAATTTATATGATAAGTGTACCAGAAAACAGAACCTATGCTATAATTGTCTGGGAAATGGGTTGTGCAGATTCCGTATATGGAATAGGGAGGTTGCTATGGCAAATAGAAAACTAATCCGTCAGCATATGAAAATCACAGGTCGGGTGCAAGGTGTCGGTTTCAGATATCGGGCCCGCTATGCAGCCAGTAATCTGGGAGTGACCGGATGGGTAAAAAATGAGTGGGACGGAAGTGTGGCGTTGGAAGCGCAGGGGACGATCGATCAGATTGATCAGATGTTGAAAGTGATTAATCAAAGTCCATATATTCAGATCGCATGGATTGATAGAAAAGAAGTGGAAATTAGTACACACGACACAGGCTTTCATATTCGATGAAGAATTAAGAAAATATATTTCACAGTATGT